>NZ_CEXQWX010000096.1:0-23796 GCF_982718395.1 Carboxylicivirga sp. | reverse complement strand
AACGTGCACACAACACAAGGAAAGTGCGCACTACTTGTCGCACAGCACACCAGCCAGTTCTTGCAATCCATTTCTCCACAACATCTGTTGGTCCTCCTAGCTGGTTGTTCTCCACTGAAACTTCGGCATCCAGCTTGCTCGCTTGCTGTCGACATCCGCGTCATTGTCGCTGCCTCCTCGCATTGCTTCTCCTGTTGGCTGCATCCTCAGTCCTCCAAGCAGCTGTTTGCTGCCGAGCACGCCAACGTACAGCCCCACTCCGGTGCACAGGCCAACATGGCGGTCTACCTGGCCGTGCTCAAGCCGGGCGACACCATGCTCGGCATGGACCTGACCCACGGTGGCCACCTGACCCACGGACACCCGCTCAACTACTCCGGCAAGGAGTTCGAGGTGGTGGCCTACGGTGTCGACCGCAAGACCGAGACCATCGACTACGAGCGGCTCCGGGAGCTGGCAGTCGAGCACAAGCCAAAGCTGATCGTCTGCGGCGCCTCCGCATACCCCCGAACCATCGACTTCAAACGGCTCCGGGCCATCGCCGACGAGGCCGGCTCGCTGCTCATGGCCGACATCGCACACATCGCCGGGCTGGTCGCAGCCGGGCTGCACCCGTCACCAGTGCCTCACTGCCACTTTGTGACCTCGACCACCCACAAGACCCTGCGGGGACCTCGCGGTGGCCTCATCCTGTGTGGTGAGGAGTGGGCCGAGAAGATCGACAAGGCAGTGTTCCCCGGTGTCCAGGGCGGACCACTCATGCATGTCATTGCCGCCAAGGCAGTGGCCTTTGCCGAGGCCCTCGAGCCAGAGTGGAAGGAGTACCAACAGCGGGTGGTCGAGAACTCGGCGGTGCTCTGGATAAAGCGCTTGGCGATAACATCACTTGGTAAACTATCCAGAAACTTCTTTCGATCGTCCTCCTCCAACTCCGTCAGTACATCAGCAGCTGTATCGTCATCCATCAGGAAGTACAGAAACTTCGCCTCTTCGATGCTTAACTCCTCATAAATCTCAGCTATATCTGCAGGGTGTAATTCTTCCAGAAGCTCAGAGATTGTACTTTCATTCTTAGCTTCAATCAGTTCCTGGAGATTATCAATATATTCTCTTGTTAATTCAAAATTCACCATAGCAAAGAGAATTAGGTATTAGTAATCGGATTATTCTGGATCATGCAAGTCAGCTCAATGAAATCGTCCACACTCATTTGCTCCGGACGGCGGGTCAGAAATTCATGGTCAGCAATCGCATCTTTATTAAAAGGAATTGCTTTAAGTGAATTTCTAATGGCCTTACGACGCTGATTAAAAATGGCTTTTACCACTTTAACAAACAATTTTTCATCGCATGGCAATGCTTTAACCTCATTACGTGTCAATCGGATAACGCCAGACTGTACTTTGGGCGGAGGATTAAAGACATGAGCGCCTACAGTAAACAAGTATTCAATTTTGTAAAAAGCTTGAAGCAAAACACTTAAAACACCATAAACTTTTGTTCCCGGGCCTGCTGCCAATCGTTCTGCTACTTCTTTTTGTAACATTCCTACAACCTCTGGTATTTGATTGCGATATTCAAATACTTTAAAAAATATCGGTCCTGATATATTATATGGAAAATTTCCTATTAGTGAGAAAGCATCCGGAAAGATCTCTTTCAAATCCAGTTTCAGGAAATCCTTAAAGAAGATTCGCCCATTTAATTCAGGATAATGAGCAGTCAGATATTCTACCGATTCACGATCCAGCTCGATCAATTTTAAATCTATTTCAGGTCGTTGAACAAGATACTGGGTTAATACACCTGTACCCGGACCAATCTCAATTACCTGCTTATTGGATGTTGAAAGACCACTAACAATTCGCTGGGCGATGTCCAAATCCGTAAGAAAATGTTGTCCTAAATGTTTCTTTGCTCTTACCATATCCCAGTCCATTATTAAAATATCACGATTCAGCCCACTTCTTGAGACCACTTTGGTCAAAGAAATACAAATTTGTATCTTTCGACGCTTATTCAGCGCGCAAAGGTAAGAAAACGTGACAAAAGCCGTTATGAAGATACCTAAAAATTTAAATTCGTTCAATCAGTGAAAAGATCCATCCCAAAGCTTATCCAATTTACTTTATTTCCGACCATTGGATTATTCATCATTTATCAATTATACAAAGATCAAAATGCTGAAGAAATACTCGGCGCACTTCGTAATGATGTTAATTATGGATGGATTGCTTTATCAATCAGTCTTGGATTACTAAGTCATGTTAGTCGCGCTATTCGATGGCAAATGTTAATTGAACCCATTGAAAAGAAAACCGGACTTATCAACACTTTTGGTGCTGTTATGACGGGTTATCTGGCCAACCTTGTATTCCCACGTATGGGAGAGGTATCACGATGCGGTGTCTTAAGTAAATATGAACGCTTGTCGTTTACACGAGTGGTTGGAACAGTTGTAGCGGAGAGATTAACAGACTTGTTTATGCTCCTTCTGATCACCATATTGGTTTTGGCGCTTCAGTTTGATTTACTGGGAGATTTTTTGCTTCGTACTCTTAAACTGGACTCAGTAAGTGAAATATTTCTATCTCCACTATTTTTTGGTTTACTTGCGTTGGCTGTTGTGTCTTTGTGGCTGGTTAAAAGATATGCAAAGCAATACAAAGCACTGATGTTCTTGAAAAACCTGATGATCAAATTCACTGAAGGTGTCAGTTCCATAAAAAAAATAAAGAACAAACCGCTGTTTATCTTTCATTCACTATTCATCTGGTTGATGTACTTTCTGATGATCTATGTATGCTTTTACAGTATGCCATCAACATCTTCTCTTGGTATTAACGCAGGTATCACCATTTTACTAACCGGAAGTCTTGGCATGATTGCTCCTGTGCAAGGAGGTATCGGAGCCTGGCATTTTATGGTTATCGCTACCTTAAAACTTTATGGTATCCCAACTGAAGAAGGTGGGGTATTTGCTTTAGTTGTTCATGCAGCCCAAAACCTGATGATAATTGGTGGTGGTTTATTAGCATTTGCTTTGTTGCCTGTATTTAACCGCACAAGAAATGAAAAAGCTGCCTTGGTTACGAATAGGTAAAGCCACTGTTTTAATTTTTTCGTGTGTTGCTTATGCTTATATTGCTCTTCGACTTATTCGTTTCGAGCACTGGCCAACTCTTCTTGCATCTGTTTCTTTTTCTGTTAAAACAGTTACTCTTTTAGGCATATTAACTGCTCTTTGGTTTATCAATTTAGGTTGTGAAACAAAGAGGTGGCAGATACTGATGAAACCCTTTACGAAGTTATCACTCTCAGAGGCATGGAAGCAGGTGATGGCCGGAACAACTACTGCCGTTGGGTCGCCATCGCGAATAGCCGAAATGGGGGGACGAATGGCTTTACTCCCAAAACGTAACAGAATGAATGCAGCCGTTATGACGACCGTTGGTGGTATTTTTCAAAACATGGTTATTCTTGTAGCAGGAGTAATATCGTTACTATTAGTTCCAAAACCTTCATTGACTTTCAATAACCAATTTAAATACCTGTTTCTTATTTTGTTACCTGTATTTATTGGTGCGGGTTTCGTTATTATATGGGCTTTCTATAAAGAAAAAGTGAAGTATTATTTCAGGACTCTGAAAGCATTAAGTAATCGTATTTTTTTCAAATTGCTTTTATGGACTGTCACGCGTTATTTAGTATATATCATTCAGCTATTTGTATGGTTGAATTTTTGGGGTATTCATGTTTCGTTTGTTAATTATCTGGCTCTTTCTACTCTTTACTTTTTCTTTATAACCATTTTACCATCGCATATTTTAATTGATATGGGGATCAGAGGTAGTGTTGCTATCTTCCTTTTTACTTCCATTTCAGCCAACACCCCCTTAATCTTACTGGCTACATTTAGTTTATGGATAACCAACGTGGTATTGCCAACCATTATCGGCAGTTACACTTTGCTTAAACATAGCCTTATAAAACAGAGACTTAAACAAAAAGAACTTTAAGAGATTTACGTTTTTTTAGAAATCTGCTTATCTTAGGTGCTTGATATTATTTGTTAATCAGAACAATCCTTGCAATGGAAAACTACATTCTTTCTTTGATTAAAGAAAATAACCGGGTTATTGTGCCAAATTTTGGTGCCTTTATAGTGGCAAAAGAAAACGGTTTTTCAGTCCTATTCAATAATTTTCTGAGCTTTAATGATGGACTTCTTGTTGACCATATTATTAAAGAGGAAAATATTGGCAGAGATGAGGCCGAAAAGAAGATTGACGAATATGTTGAAATGGTCAAGGCGAAATTGGACGAGAATGGCACTTACAACATTCCACAACTGGGAGCTTTTACTAAAGATGCCACAGGAATTCTTCGTTTTGAACAGTCAGAAGATTTAAATAAGGGTGGATTGCCTTCGACGGAAACGGTTAGTGCTGATAATGACGAATCGTTATTAGATATCGATCCAACTGATGAAATTACAGAAGAAACGCATACATCTGAAGTTTCAACATCTGAAACCAACTTAAATAAAACAACTCCAATTGCTGAGTTTGAAGAACCAAAGCCGGTTTTTGAACAATCCTCAGAAAAAATAGTTTCTACTCCTGTTTTTGAAGATGAAGATCAAAAAGTTGAGAAAGAGGAAAGCACTAACCAGGATACAGTGGCAATAGATAATAGATACTTGGAAGAAGATAATACTAAACGAAATCGTTCTGTTGCGATTTTTCTGATGGTTATACTGATTCCGCTTATTGGGTTCACCATATATTTCTTTTTCTTTCAAGACAATTCCCCTGAGGAAACTAAGGAAAAGTTAAGCTCAGAAATGAAAAGAACAGAACCTCAAAAGGTACCAGTAGAACCAACAATTGCAGCTGGTCAGATAGATGCAGGGCCATCAATAGAAAAGAAAGAACAACCTGCTGAAAAACCAGTAGAGAAAGTTGTTACAGAGTTAGAACCAGATGTCAAAAAGCCCCATCAGCTAATCGTTGGTAGTTTTAGTTCTGAAGTTAATGCAAACAAGATGGTTGATAACCTGAAACAAAAAGGCTATGATCAGGCGTTCTCATTTGCTCATAATAACCGTCACCTTGTAAGTCTCGAATCATTTGCTAAAGTGTATGAAGCTCAAGCCAGGCAGGAGCAGATATTGCAAAGCGACAAAATGGAAAGCTGGATAATCACTAAACGATAATAAATGATAGAGCCGGATAATTAATCCGGCTTTTGTTTGCCTATGAATGTCCTTTATTTCTTATTCCTTTTGCCACTTGTTGCTTACTCGGTACAAATAGTAAGCTGGTATATCATCTGGATAAGAACTGACGATTTTATTCCGGAAGAACGCTCAGTCAAGGACATCTCAGTAATAATTCCTTTTAAAGATGAATCAAGACATCTACCTGCATTGATTCATTCGCTAAATAGGCAATCTCACCAAAATTGGGAACTGGTGCTAATCAATGACCATTCTGAGGATGATAGTTTATGTCTGCTAAATCAATTGCTCCAACAGTTCAGCCACCCTTACAAGCTTATTAATGCGACAGGTCATGGAAAAAAGACTGCACTGCAGGAAGGGGTGAACGCTGTGTTAAATCCGGTTGTTGTAACAACAGATGCTGATTGTACCTTTCATCCAGATTGGTTGGCTACTCTGTCATCATATTATCAGCTGCACCAACCAGATCTCTTAATTGGACCTGTTGGTATCAGAAACTCCAAAGGTTTATTGTCCCGTTTTCAAGCGATCGACTTCGCAGCTTTGCAAATCAGTGGTGGAGCAGCCGCTTTAGCGAAGCAACCAATTATGTGTAATGGAGCTAATTTAATGTGTAGAAAAGATCTCTATCAAAGCACCAACTTACAAACAGAAATAGCATCTGGTGATGATATGTTTTTGCTGGAGTGGTTAAAGGAACAGGGTAAAGAAATTCACTATATAAAATCCAATAAAGCACTGGTTGAAACAGAGTCCATTACATCGTTAAAAGATTTTATCCAACAACGGGCACGATGGGCTGCCAAAGCACCAAAGTATAAAGACAAACAGATTATTCGCACAGGTCTTACTATAGCATTAAGCAATTTTATTATTGTACTTTGCCTGGTGTTCAGTATTTGGCTACCTGACTTTATAAAGGTGTTTTTATTTCTACTGACAGTAAAAAGTTTGTGCGACTTTATACTATTGAAGGCCGGATCAAGAACATTTCGAATTTCAATTTCACTCCTGGAAGTGCTTATATGGCAATTATTTTATCCGTTCTATTCCTTATCCGTTCTTGTTTATCCTTTGTTTTTTAAACTTAAGTGGAAATCACGAGCAATTGGTTAAGAGTTTAAGCGTGCAAAAATGTTTTTAGCAAGTACAAAAAAAGCAGCCGAGAAGCTGCTTTTATATTATTTCAGATTAATATCAACTCGCTTTTAAACGAGCTATATTAGCATGTTCCATTTTCTTTTTGGCAAAATCAAGTGATATTACCAATTCTTTTTCATCTCCTGAAGGAGCGTTAAACATGGCATCCATCATGATCGTTTCACATATCGAACGAAGCCCCCTGGCACCTAATTTAAACTCAACTGCTGTATCAACAACATATTCCAGTACTTCATCATCAAACTTCAGCTCAATGTTATCAATTTCAAATAACTTCTCGTATTGCTTGATGATTGAATTCTTTGGTTCTGTTAATATGCGTCGTAATATTTCACGGTTAAGTGGTTGCAGATATGTTAAAACAGGTAATCGACCGATAATCTCAGGGATCAATCCAAATGATTTCAAATCCTGAGGAGCAATGTACTGAAGCAAGTTTTCAGTATCTACTTTTTCATTCGATTTACTGGCCATGTAACCAACTACCTTGGTATTTAATCGCTGAGCAATTTTCCGTTCAATGCCATCGAAGGCACCACCGCAGACAAAAAGAATGTTCTTGGTATTTACCGGAATCATTTTTTGCTCAGGGTGTTTACGACCACCTTGAGGAGGAACATTAACGATTGAACCTTCCAGAAGCTTCAATAAACCTTGTTGTACTCCTTCTCCAGATACATCACGGGTAATTGATGGATTATCGCTTTTGCGGGCAATTTTATCGATTTCATCGATAAATACGATACCTTTCTCAGCTGCTTCAACGTTGTAATCGGCAGCTTGTAATAGACGTGTTAAGATACTTTCGATATCTTCCCCCACATAACCAGCTTCAGTTAGCACAGTAGCATCAACTATAGTAAATGGAACATGTAGCATTTTGGCTATTGTTCGCGCCAATAATGTTTTTCCGGTACCAGTCTCACCAACTAAGATGATGTTTGATTTCTCAATCTCAACTTCATCAGTACTACTTTTCTGCATTAATCGTTTGTAGTGGTTATAAACCGCTACCGAAAGGTATTTTTTGGCTGCTTCCTGACCAATCACATATTGATCAAGGAAGTTTTTAATCTCCAAAGGTTTTAAAAGCGTTATCTCATCAACATCAAAAGAGTTCTTCTTCTTAACTTCTTCATCCAAGATGGAATGCGCCTGTTCAATACAGCTATCACAGATATGTCCTGAAACACCGGCTATCAGCAAGTTTGTATCTTTTCTTTCCCTACCGCAAAATGAACATTTATCCATATTTCTATCCCTAGTAAAAAACACGAAATGCAGAGCCAACTAATAGCTGATTCTGCATCGCTTATTTCATTTAAATCAACTTATTTTTTTAAATTACGAACAAGAACTTCATCAATCATGCCGTAATCTTTAGCCTCTTCGGCTGTCATCCAGTAATCGCGATCAGAATCTTTCTCCACTTTCTTATAAGTATTACCTGAATGATCAGCAATTATAGTGTATAACTCTTTCTTTAATTTACCAATTTCACGTGCTGTGATTTCAATATCAGACGCCTGACCTTGTGCACCACCCATTGGTTGGTGAATCATGATGCGTGAATGCTTCAATGCAGTTCGCTTTCCTTTTGTACCGGCAGTTAATAGCACGGCACCCATTGAAGCCGCCATTCCTGTACAAATTGTAGCAACATCCGATGATATATACTGCATGGTATCATATATACCCAATCCGGCATATACAGAACCACCAGGAGAATTAAAGTAGATGGAAATATCCTTTGAAGGATCAGCCGACTCCAGATAAAGCAATTGTGCCTGAATAACGTTGGCTACATAATCATCAATCGGTAAGCCTAAAAAGATAATGCGATCCATCATCAATCGTGAGAAAACATCCATGCTGGCTACGTTCAACTGGCGTTCTTCGATAATAGTTGGTGAAATATAACTATTTGATATCGAAGTATATTGGTCCAAAGCAAGGCTGTTGATACCTAAGTGCTTTGTAGCGTATTTTTTAAAATCTTTTGGATCAATCATTTTCAAAAGTTTTTGTTAGAATGTGCTAATTTAACAATTTACTGCGAACTATCTCATAAACGTACAGAGATATACATTCATCTTAACACATAATGAACTTGTAAGTTCTTTGTATGATCGAAAATTATATACAAAATAGCCCCGACACAATCGAGGCTATCTGCTATTTTGACTGTTCAGTTATGTACTGAACTATTTTGTTTCAAATAACTTGTTGAAGTCATCACGAGAAATCTCTTTCTCTTCAATTTTAACTGTTTCTTTGATGAAAGCAATTACTTTTTCCTGCATAGCACCTTCAGCCATCTGACGACGCTGCTCTTCCTGCTTAATCATTTCCTGAGCATAGTTTTCCAGGTGTTCTTCTGGTACACTTGCCAGCCCATACTGCATGAATTGCATTTTAGCAGATTTCTTAGCGAACTCAATCACATCAGCTTCTTCAACTTTAATTTCGTTGTTTTTAATGATGTTGTTGCGGATCAACTGCCATTTCAAATCTTCTAAGAAACGTGGCATCTCAGTTTCCAGTGTCGCTTCATCTAATTTTTCGTTCTCGCGATTTGTGGCCAATAACCAACGCTTAAGGAAAGCTTCAGGGAAATCAACTTTTACTTTACCCATCAATTTCTCTTTTGCATCAACTGAGAAACGATATTCAGTTTCCATCTCTAAATTCTTAGTGATGTCTTCTTTAATACGAGCTTCAAACTCTTCTTCTGAATTTACAACACCCTCACCAAAAGCTTTATCAAATAGTTCCTGATTGATTTCAGCCTCAACAAACTCTGTAACTTCAGTTACTGTATATTGGAAATCACCAGTTAAAGCCTCAGCTTCTTCCTTGGTAATTTTTAGCATGTGTGAGATCTCAGTATCATTAGGGAAAGCTTTTTTAGGATCAAACACGATCACATCGCCAGCTTTAGAACCCATTAACTTTTGCTTCTCGTCTTCGTCTTTAACGATAGCCATTGATAATACTACATCTTCTGGAGCAATGCCACCTTCTTTTACTTCGCCATTCTCCAACTGAGCGAAGTTTCCTTTCACCAATGCTTTCTCAGTTGCTGCATCAATAACTTCTGATTTACCGAAACGACCGGTAACAGAATCTTTCTGCTGCTTAAACATCTCCTCTGAGATAGTTACATTGTAATAAGGTAACTTAATACGCTTGCTTAAACTTAATTCAAGCTCAGGAGCCAAAGCAATATCAAATGCAAAATCAAATTTCTCTGCATTGTCAAAATCAATTACTTCTTGTGTCTCTGAAGGAAGAGGTTCTCCAAGCAGATCAAGCTTTTCTTCAACAATGAAGTTGTGAATTTTTTCAGAAACCAGCTTGTTCACTTCATCAGCAATTACAGCTTTTCCGTACATTTTCTTAACAACACCCATTGGCACTTTACCAGCACGGAAACCCGGCATGTTAACACGCTTACGGTAGTCT
The DNA here is from genome assembly GCF_982718395.1 of Carboxylicivirga sp. Taxonomy (NCBI): domain Bacteria; kingdom Pseudomonadati; phylum Bacteroidota; class Bacteroidia; order Marinilabiliales; family Marinilabiliaceae; genus Carboxylicivirga; species Carboxylicivirga sp. The sequence continues at coordinate 13,925 of NZ_CEXQWX010000096.1, read as the reverse complement.
TTAAGAACATTATCAACTCGGCCTGCGTAGTCCTCTTTCTCAACAGTTAATTTAATAACCGCGTTTAATGCATCAATGTTTTCCTTTGAAATATTCATTTCCTAAAGATTTAAAGTGAACCGCTCCTCAATTATTTACTCGAAATTAACAGAGGGTGGAATCTATTTTAATTTCACTATTTGTACAAACTTAAAAAACCGCCTCACCACCGAATTGAATCGTAAGTGAGGCGGTTTTAGTGCGGATGAAGGGACTCGAACCCCCACGCCCGAAGGCACTAGATCCTAAGTCTAGCGCGGCTACCAATTACGCCACATCCGCATTTCTTAGTTTCGCGGTGCAAAGATATATCCTTTTTCCTTGCTTCCAAATTTTTCTCTTAAAAAAATCAAAATTAATTCTCTGGCTCAAATTCACGTCGACGCAATTCGAAATCGTCTCCAAGGTATAATCGTTTCACATCCTCATCAAGTGCCAATTCCTCTGCTGTGCCGGCTTTCAATATCTTACCTTCAAAAAGCAGGTAGGCACGATCACAAATAGCCAGCGTTTCATGTACGTTATGATCCGTAATCAGAATGCCAATATTCTTATATTTCAATTTAGCTACGATCTCCTGAATGTCACGAACTGCTATAGGGTCAACTCCAGCAAAAGGCTCATCCAGTAAAATAAATTTAGGATTGATAGCTAAAGCACGAGCTATTTCAGTACGTCGACGTTCACCTCCTGATAACTGGATACCTAAACTTTTTCGAATGTGAGTTAAGCTAAATTCTTCCAGTAATTCTTCAAGACGATCTTTTTGATATTCTTTTGAAAAATCTGTCATTTGAAGAACAGCCCTGATATTATCCTCTACACTTAATTGACGAAAAACACTTGCTTCCTGTGCCAGGTAACCAATGCCTTTTTGTGCTCGTTTGTAAACAGGTGCATCTGTTATTTCTTCATCATTCAGAAATATCTTACCACTGTTTGGCGTTATCAATCCTACCATCATATAAAACGAAGTGGTTTTCCCCGCTCCATTTGGACCTAACAGACCTACGATCTCGCCTTGCTTTACATCAACCGAAACGCCTTTAACAACGGTACGGCTTTTATATTTCTTAATCAGTGTATCTGTATGTAATCTTAATGCTTCATTCATAATGCTATACTTTAGCAGGTTCGTCTGTCAGGTTCTTTTTTTCAAGTCGCTTGGCAATAACGATACCAGATTCGTATAATATAATTAAAGGAAAACACACCAATAATTGACTAATTACATCTGGCGGAGTAATTACAGCAGCAAGTAACAGGGCAACAACAATAGAGTGTTTTCGGTACTTTATTAAAAAGTCAGAGGTTACCAAACCAACTTTAGCCAGAAAGTAAATAAAGATTGGTAGCTCAAAGATAACTCCACCAGCCAGAACAATAGAAGTAATAGTACTGATATATGATCCAAGGTTGACTATATTTTCTACCTGACCACTTACCTGGTATGTTCCCAGAAAATGAACCGACAACGGACATATAATAAAGTAAGCGAACATTATTCCAATAGAAAATAAGGTTGAAGCAAAGAAAATGGCTCCCTTTGAATTGTTAATTTCATTCTGGTATAATGCCGGCCTCACGAATCGCCAAAATTCGAAGAATATATAAGGGAATGCTACTACAATACCAACAACCAATGAAACCCAAATGTGCGTAGTAAACTGTCCGGACATATTAATATTCTGCAGGTTTAACGGAGCCTGGTTAATACATAATAATGGCAGATTAAATCTGTCGGCCAGTTCACATAATAAGCGATTAGTGAAAAAATTCGGATTGGAGGGTGCTAAAATGATAGTATCAAAAACAATATTTTTAAATACAAAAGCCAGTATGGCGAATACAAGAACACTACCGAATGACCTTACCAAATGCCATCTTAAAACTTCCAGATGTTCCAAAAATGACATTTCCCTATTAGATTCCTCTGACATACAATTTCGTTAATAATTACACCAAAAAGCAAAAGTAGATGAATAGCCATTAACAAAATGTTAAAAATACTTAACATCAATGTGTTTAATGGCTTTATTTGCTTCATGCGAAGATAATATACCAATTGCTAACTTCAAACATTTTTGGTTATACCAAAGATATTATCTAACTTCATTCAAGATTGTAACAAAATAAGCTAATTTAAGTAGTATTATCTTACCGATATACATAATTATAAGCGGGATGTTTATATAGAAAACTAAAAGGTTTTTTATTTTTGTTGCAATCTATAAATCGAGGATAACAAGTACTGCGGAAGCAGTATAAATAGGGATTTTGTTATGGCAAAGCAGGTTGATCTGAATGCAAGCTTAAAGCGGCATTTTGGGTTTGATACCTTCAAGGGGAATCAAGAGGAGGTCATCAACAATGTATTAAAAGGGAATGACACATTTGTTTTGATGCCAACGGGTGGTGGTAAATCATTATGCTACCAACTGCCGGCTTTAATGATGGAAGGAACGGCGATCGTTATTTCACCACTAATTGCGTTAATGAAGAATCAGGTTGATGCCATGCGCAATTTTAGTGAGGACGACGGGATAGCGCACTTCCTTAATTCTTCCTTAACTAAAACAGCGATTAGTAAAGTTAAGGAGGATATTTTAGCAGGTAAGACCAAATTACTCTATGTCGCACCTGAATCTTTGACAAAGGAAGAAAATATCGACTTTCTTAAGCAGGTTAAAATTTCATTTTATGCGGTAGATGAAGCTCACTGTATTTCGGAATGGGGACATGATTTCAGACCCGAATACAGAAGGATTCGCCCCATAATCAGTGAAATCGGAGATTCACCTGTTATAGCATTAACAGCTACGGCCACTCCAAAGGTTCAGCACGACATTCAAAAAAACCTGGGAATGCTTAATGCCATGGTTTTTAAATCATCCTTTAATCGTCCGAACCTATATTATGAAGTGCGTCCAAAGATGCATGCTTCAAAGGAGATCATTAAAATCCTCAAAAATTATGCGGGTAAGTCTACTATTATATATTGTCTCAGTCGTAAGAAAGTAGAAGAATTAGCCGAGACTCTTGTTGTGAATGGTATAAAGGCATTGCCCTATCATGCAGGGATGGATGCTTCAACACGAGCCAAAAACCAGGATCAGTTCCTGATGGAGGAAACTGATGTGATTGTGGCTACAATTGCTTTTGGTATGGGAATTGACAAACCGGACGTTCGTCTGGTTGTTCATTACGATATACCGAAAAGCCTGGAAGGATACTACCAGGAAACAGGGCGAGCCGGTCGTGATGGTGGAGAAGGAAGGTGTATCGCATTTTATAGCTACAAGGACATTCAGAAATTAGAGAAGTTTATGCAGGGTAAGCCTCTGGCCGAACAGGAAATTGGTAAGCAACTTCTTTTGGAAACTGTAGCTTATGCCGAATCTTCAATTTGTCGAAGGAAAACCTTGTTGCACTATTTTGGAGAAAAATACGAAGTAAAAGATTGCGAGACTTGTGACAATTGTGTTAATCCTAAAGAGGAATTTGAGGCTAAAGACAATATCGTTCAACTGCTTAATACAATACTACTTCTTAAAGAAAGATTTAAATCAGATCATGTTATTAATGTACTGACCGGTAATGGCAATACGGCAATCAAATCATACAAGCATAACGAACTGGATGAATTTGGCTCAGGTGACGAGTTTGATGAGAAACATTGGAATGCGGTTGTACGACAGTCGTTGGTTCAAGGATTAATAATTAAAGACATTGAATCATATGGCTTACTGCATATAAGTAAATCAGGCCATGAATTTCTTAAAAAACCACATTCTGTCACGATGACGAAAGATCATGATTTTGATGTGGTGGAAGAAGAAACCAATACAGGCGGAACTGCTGCGGTAGATAATCAACTGTTTTCGATGTTGAAGGATTTGCGTAAAGAATTATCTAAGAGGCTTAACTTGCCTCCATTTGTTATCTTTCAGGATCCTTCACTGGAAGCTATGTCTACCTATTATCCGGTAACTATTGAAGAGTTACAAAACATTCCAGGAGTTGGAACCGGCAAGGCATCACGCTTTGGGAAGGAATTTGTTAAGTTGATTGGTAAGCATGTTGACGAGAATGAAATTGATCGTCCGATGGATTTGGTGGTTAAATCGGTTGCTAACAAATCGAAAAACAAAATTGCCATTATCCAAAGTATTGACAGGCAAATGCCTTTGGATGACATTGCGTCGTCAAAAGGACTGGATATGCCGGAGTTAATTAAAGAATTGGAATCTATTGTTTATTCAGGTACCCGGGTTAACATTGATTACTACATTGACCAGATCATGGACGAAGATCATCGGGACGACATCTTTTATTATTTTAAAGAGGATGCCGAAACGGATGAAATTCAGGCAGCTTTGGAGGAGCTGGGAGAGGATCAATACTCTGAAGAAGATGTAAGAATCGTCAGGATTAAGTTCCTGTCCGAAGTTGGAAATTAATCTAAACTAAATACAAAGGGAGCTCAGAGAGTTCCCTTTTTTACTATTTGTTTGTCGGATTATTACTTTTTTGCCCGATAAATTATCAATTCAATATCTTTTGGTCTCCTAAAATCTTCAATTGTTATTGCTTTTACACATGTGTTCATTACAAATCAACACGATTTTTAGATGATTTTATATCATTTTATAAGAATGTACCACTGAAAACCCAAAGTATGCACGCTGTATAGCAGTCTATAAGGTATTGTTTCTAAAATTCCAATTATTGATTAAAGTAATGCTATTTAAATATGGCATTATGTTTGGTTAAAATTATTTATTGAAATAATTTAGAAATATTAACATTCAAAATCTATTAAAATGTTATTAAAACGTGATGATATTGTTTAAATTTGTCGCTCATTCATAACTTAAAACGCGTACCAAAATGAAAGATGATATGCAAAAGAAGCAGAAACCTAGTAAGAAGGACCGGAAGGATATGATCCAGTACATCAATCTGCAACTGGCCTCAATTGGTCAGCCTTTGTACTATGATGCCTGTGACGCCGACACCAAATACTCTAACACTAAATTCCTTTCTTTAACCGAAGGATTAATTAATAGTTTCAAAGAGAAATCACGTTTGTTATCAGATCATCTATCACCAGCTGATACGCGTATTCAGAACTTTTTGAACACTTACTTAAGCGATGTTGATATTGACAAAGCTGAATATCGCCTACCAAATAAAACTTTCGTTCTTAACCAAAAAGGTTTGGCTCGTGAGGTGAGTTTACCACCAAATGCAAACGAGTTTAAAAGTGACCTGGTTAGTTCATACCGATTAAAGCAGGGTATATTAAATAACCCTGATAAAGATAAGCGTACTACAAAAGGAACATTCCACATTGTTGAAGGTGGATTACCAGTGCCTTTGGATAAAAAAGAAGTGCCAAAGATTGCTTTTGCTAACATGTTGAAAGCAGCTGTTAATCCTGATGACGATATGAACATATTACCTTTTACTTCTACACAGGAAGAGAAGGCTAAGACTATGGTGTCATTATTACTTCGTCCGGTTGTATGTCCTGAGGTTCCCGGTGTTATATCTGAAAAAAGCATGGAAGTTCGCTTTTTTGCGCCAGGTACATTAGTAAGTAACCTTGATTTCGTAGAGAACATCTTTGGTAACGCAGGTGACCATAACCTTGCTGAAAACGATTCTGCACTGGATATTGAGCATTGGACAGGTACAACAGGATGTATTATCCTTGCACCACAAATGACAAAGCTTAAGAAAAAAGATATTGGTCTTCCTCATTACGACGATGCAACCGAGCGTCAGCGTAACGATGGTATGTGCTGGAAGGATGAGAATGAGTTGTATAACGATGGTGGTGCTTTCAAAATTACCTGTCGTGATGACAATGGTGTTGTGGTAACCTTAATTGGCGACAACTACTACGGATACTCAAAGAAAGAGATTAAGACGCAGATCAGCTACTCAGCCAACATGATTGGTTTGGTTGAAGAAGAGCACGCTGGAGGTGCTATTGCTTACCCACGTGGAATTATGAGCGATAACGTATATGGTGAGCTTTTCTCTGAAAAATTAGAAAAATCTTATTCGTTCGATGAGGCCATGGCATTATTAGGCGACAGGGTAACTGTTTATCCCGAAGGCTATGCTGTAGATAAGAAATTCTCTAACATCACATACATTCAGGAGCACGCAACTATCGATATTGATAACAGCAAAGTTGTGTGGACTGTAAATGGTAAAGAAGAATCGTTAATACTTTCTCCTGAAAAGATTTATATTCACCCGTCAGGTCACAAATTCCAGTTGGCGAAACACCCGACTCAGCCAATGTGGCGTATTGTAAACACACAACCTGAGGGTATATTCTGTCACAAACCATGTACTGTATCTGGTGGTGGTAAGTCAGAGATTTCTAAGTCAATGCAAAATGCTATCCAGTATGGTACATTTAACATTGTGAACCTTGAAGAGGACTTCAAAGCAGCAGATGAAATCATTAACTACGATTTCTCTAACCGTTGGAAGAGTATCCGTCCTGATGCTGAGCCCTCACGTCCATTCTTGAGCCCAAAACGTGCTTTAGGTTCTGCTGTTAAGTTGTTAACGCCTTCTGAGACATATAGCGACGAGTACAATGAGTTCTTAAATGGTATTCCTTCGCACATTCGTTCATTGGTTCTATTCATTAAGCGTTTGTACCGTAACGAAAGTGAAAAAGGAAACTGGAAAGATTACATGTCAGTTGAATTTATCAACGGTCGTGAAGGAACTACTCTTCAGTACAAAAACAATAAAGTAACAGCAAGTTACGTACGTATTGGTTTTAATGAAGATGGTAACTGGTTGCTTCATAAGCTTCGTTCTGACTTTGTTCCTAGCCAGAAGATCCAGATGGAAGATGATATCTCAGCAACAATTGTTTTACCCGCCAGTCAGTTAAGCAACTTGAATGCTGAGTACAAGAATAAGAGTTATAAAGTAGTTACTAACTGTGAGAGTCACCTGTTCCAGCGTCCTGATGAAGCGATTATCCGCGGATACGATAAAGGAGCTGAGAAAGATATTGTGACTGACGGTACTTTCTTAACTAACTACGAGCCATTAACTAAGAAGGATGCGATTGCTTTGTATGAGGATGCAATTAACTTCGACAAATATACGCAGCCTGTCAAGGATTTGTTGATGAAGGTGATCAACAGCGAAAAAGATGGTTACTTCGTTGTTCCTTCGCACACACGTATTGTTGACGGAACTCCAACCAACAACCCACGTTATCTTGAGCGTAACATCTTTAAGGATGATATTATCGATAACTACCTTGGTGAAGTTGGTGTACGTTTATTCCGTAAGATCAAGTCAGAAGAGCCTGTTATTGACGTGGTAAATGCAGTATTACCAGGTCGTCGTAATAACCCGGCTGATAAGAAAAATGGTATTCGTCCATTGGCGGTTTACAACCCAATTCACTATCAAGAGCTTCCTGAATTATTCATGGACTTTATCTGTAGTTTAACAGGTAAATCGCCATCAACAACAGGGGCAGGTTCAGAGGGTGCATTAACTAAGGGGCCTTTCAACATGTTAGTTCCTACAACAGACTTAAACAATGCCTTATTATCATACATATTAACTGAATATCAAGGTTTCAGTTCGGCAGCAGGTTACGTTGGACAGAACCGTTTCGACCACGATATCTCAATCTTAATTCCTGAGATATGGGCTCGTTTAGTACCGGAAGATCGTGATCCTAAGTTGCTAATCGAAAATGGTTCACTTGAGAAGTTGGAAGACTTTGAACACAATGGTCAGAAAGTATTGGCCAGCCGCTTGGGTTACCGTATTACTGAGAACTTTGCTTTCCGCTGTATGAACCGCTTGTTTGACGAGCCATTAGCTGTATTTAACGAGCAAATGTTGAAGCCTGAACTTCAGGGAATGGAAGATTATGTAGATGGGATCAACAATATTGTTGAAGCACAGCAAAAAGTTGCCCAGCGCTACTTCGAAGAAGGATCAGTAGATGGTGCGATTCCTCCGTTGAAAATCTTACTTCACATTATGGCTTATGGTGAGTACGAAGGAAAAGAGATCAGCCATCCTGAATTACGCAAGTACTTCGACCGTGAGTATGTTATCAATAGCGATTGGTACAAAGAGCGTTTAGCATTGAAGCAGGAAAAAGAAGTAGCATTCCGCAAAGAGCAGATTGCATACCTTGAGAACTTTGCTGCAAATGGCGAAAATGCAGAGATCAAGTCTGATTTAGATATCGAAGGGCGATTGGCTAAAGCACAAGAGTACTTGGCTTACGCTACTTCAGAAGCGTATCTGAAAGACCTGAAAGGAACTATTGGTGCCGATGTTATTTACAGAGGATAAATACACTAAGGTTATTCATTACAATACACAAACAGATGAGAGGCTGCCGTTCGGTAGCCTCTTTTTTTGTCATCATTGATGATTTATTAGTATTATCTTAAGGTTAAGTTTACAGAACAGGTAAAAGCGCGCAGTAATTTTAGTGCCTCAGGAATTAGTGAATAACCTAAACATAAAACCATGCAACGAGGAACCATGCGCTTTCGATTTGCCATCCTAACAGTTCTTTTAGTAATCACTTTTAGCGCCATTGGCATTTACACTCATTTTTCGCTTAACAGTTTGCAGAATAACAACCTGATTGAGAATCGTATTCATGAATTAGAATCTTTAATGCTGCAAATGCGCCGCAACGAGAAGGATTTTCTGGCGCGTGCTGTTACAGATCCTCAATTCTATAAAACGAATGATCATAAATACCTGAAGCGTTTTTCAAAGAACATGGATACCTCTATTTCAATATGCGAGGAACTTATGGAACAGGATATCATCATTAGCAATAACATGGTGCCGATGATTGATTCCATTCATCAGTCATTGACTAATTACCAGGGTATTTTTATGCAAATAAAAGCAACAGCATTTCAAAAAGGATTTAAAGATTATGGATTGGTTGGTGAAATGCGGGAGGCGATACACAACATTGAAAGCACCTTAAAACAATACAACCATGATCATCTGATGGTGTTTATGCTGATGGGACGTCGGCATGAAAAGGATTTTCTACTCAGGCACGATTTAAAATATAAACAGAAGTTCACCGATAATGCCGCTGCCTTTGAACGTGCAATTAATCGCTCAAACTACAATAAAGTTGCAAAGGAGGAAATGCTGGACTTATTGAAAAATTATCAATCAACTTTTATGACTATGGTTGATAAGCAACTGGAGCTTGGCTTAGACGAAAAAAGTGGTTTGTTGGGTCAATTAAGAAGCGAAGTGCACCAGGTTGAACCTATTATCGGAAGAGCCAAAACAGCACTGCTTAGTAGTCTGGCCCGAAACTCCTGGTCTACCCGCTGGTGGATTATCAGCTTTATAACTGTGGGTGCCACCTTGGTGGTTGCTTTTAGTATTTTCATCTTAAAAGGTGTCAGGAAGATGCTGGGCGCTGAACCATATGAAGTGGCGCAGATAGCAGCTCAGGTGGCTGATGGAAACCTGATGATCCATGATGATCTGAAAGGTAAGGCAACTGGTGTGCTGCATACTTTTGTTATCATGGTGGAAACGCTTAAAACACTGATGAAAGAGGTTTCAGAAGTTGTAACGGAGCTCAACCAAACGTGTCATTCACTGGAATCAAGCTCTGAAAAGATTGCCCACGGCGCACAAACACAGGCCAGTTCATATGAAGAAATCGCGACTTCGATGGAGGAGATCAATTCCAATGCGCAGCAAAATTCTATGAATTCACAAAATACCTTTAAGGCATCGCACGAGGCAAGCAACGAGCTGGAACAGGTAAAGGGCAAAGCGGGCGACTCATACGAAATTGTTAAAACCATAAGCGATAAGGTTAAGGTTATTACCGAAATTGCTGACCAAACCAATATTTTAGCCTTAAATGCAGCCGTTGAAGCATCGCGTGCCGGTAATCAGGGAAGAGGTTTTGCAGTTGTGGCCCAGGAGGTAAAAATACTAGCGGAGCGTACCCGCGAGGCTGCTCAGGAAATCGTAAGTATGTCGCAGGAGAGCCTTGATGTTTCCACATTGACAACCAATAGCCTGTTTAAGCTTATACCATCGGTGAAGAAAAATGCTGACCTGATTGAAGAGATTGCTGTATCGAGCAATGAACAGTCCAACGGCGTTCAGCAGGTTACTTCAACTTTGCAGCAAATTAATCACATCACCCAGGAAAATGCAGTTGCATCCGAGAAGATGATCATGACGGTTAACCAGTTAAATGAGCAATCCATCAGATTAAAGGGAGTTTTAGAACATTTTAAGATCAGGAATTAAGGAAGTTGAGAGTTGAGGGTTTAGAGTTAAAATTGGTTTACGGATCGAATCTTTATTGCCGTCATATAAGTAAAGATTCGATCCATAAATCGCCTGTCTTACTAATACAATCCGGACATATGGAGAGTTTTGGGTTTAGAGTTAGGGGTTGGGAACAGTGGTCATGTGTAAAACCTTAAAGAATAGGTGAGAGGTAGCTTTCAACCGGCTAAGCGGATTACCCACTAAGCCGATGTTTAAATTCGTAAATACTACTCCAGAAGCTCAGACCTGTCAGGTTTTTAAAACCTGACAGGTCTCTTGTCTTAATCTGCATGTTACTACCAACTAAGTAGGAGATCAGTTTAGCAGATCTATTAAGAGATAAGTCCCACGAACTAAACACTTTTAAAATCAACCCGCTTATAATTGTTCAACTTTTATAAATAATTAATTAAACATTTATATCTTCGCATCGATTTTTGGTATAACTATTCTATCAGATTAGTTAGTAAGGGAATCAGGTGAAAATCCTGAACAGTACCCGCTGCTGTAATCCCAAGTCACTATTGTGACACATGCTTTTACACTGCATCCACTATTGGTTATTGACCGATGGGAAGGAAGTAAAAGTTGGGAAAGTCAGAAGACCTGCCAGAATGGAATTCATGTAGCTTTCGGGAGTTAAAGCAATACACGGAAAGGCAATCCATGGCACGTCCTACCTGTATTTATTATTCCATCATGCTACAAATATTATTAACCCGGTAATGGACTATAATATTAGTCGATTGCTGATAACCTGAGTTCGATGTAAAATTTTGGATTCAGAACGCTTATAAGAAGTAAGGTTCAAGTGTAAATGATGAAAGAATAGAGGACTATTTTGAATCATTTAGACGGAGAAGATTACTGTTTATAAGTGGTTTTGCAAAGATTTTGCTTAAAAACCAGATTTACAGCATTAAACTCTATCGCAATACCGATAGCACTCGGTATTCGATTAAAATTATGCCTTGTAAATCAGATTTTTATTGCAATCTGATCTCAAAATTTAAGTTGATCTCAGGTTAAATCTATTTGTAAAATGAAACAGACTAAACTAAGCGTAATTACAAAGATCAGCGCTTTAATGACCTTGCTGTTGATGATAAGCAATGTTGTTTATGCCAGTAAAAACGAACAAAAGGCCAGCATTAGCGGTATTGTCAAACACAATTCTGAGCCGGTTCCCTATGCAGTTGTTATTATTAGCAATACAACATTGGGAACAGTAGCCAATGCGGCTGGTGAATTTGAATTAAATGAACTACCTACAGGACAATTTACCATTAAAGCCCAATCGATGGGTTATAAGCCGGAGGAAAAGACGATAACCTTAAAATCAGGGCCCAACAAATCCATAGAATTTATGTTGGAAGAAGATGCTTTTGGATTAGACCAAGTAGTGGTAACAGCCGATAGAAATGAACAAACCCGGCGAACGGCTTCAACCATTGTGAATCGCTTAACCAATCAAACAATGAAAAATGTTCAGCCCATTGTGGTGAGCGATGCCCTGAGCTATGTGCCAGGCCTACGCACCGAAACCAATTGCCAGAATTGTGGCATGGTGCAAGTGCGCATGAATGGTCTGGAAGGTCACTATTCGCAAATACTGATTAACAGCCGGCCAATTTTCTCAGGCCTTGTAAGCGTATATGGATTGGAGCTAATTCCGACCGCTATGATCGAACGTGTTGAAGTAACGCGTGGTGGCGGATCAGCACTTTACGGCAGTAATGCCATTGCCGGAAGCATCAACATCATCACAAAAGATCCCATTCAAAACAGCTATGCAGCAGAGCTACAATCTGGTGCAATAGGTGTTGGTTTAGATGGTACTGAATCGGTAAGTGAAACCGCGGCCAGGTTTAACGCCTCAATGGTATCTGATAATAAAAAAACCGGGATGGCCCTTTTCGGTAGTTTGCGCGAGCGCGATCCTTTCGATGTCAATGGCGATGATTTTTCGGAGCTGATGCAGTTAAAAAATCTGGCTTTTGGTACCCGTTTGTACCATCGTCCATCCTACCGTAGTAAAGTAGTGTTCGACTTCTTTCGTATTGACGAAGAACGGCGTGGCGGCAACCGTTTTGATGAGCTATACCATATGGCAGACTTAACAGAGGCGGTCGAGCATAAAATAACAACGGGAGCCGTTAACTATGAGTATTTTATGGGCCAAACAAGTCATTTAAGTGTTTTTGCATCTGCACAAGATGTTGATCGTGCATCTTACTATGGAGCCAATCAGTCGCTGACAGACTATGGGCAAACAGACGGATTAACCTACACTATTGGTTCCCAATTTAAATCTGATTTTGGCTTCAATAGTTTGCTGGCAGGTATTGAGTTGGTGGGTGACCAGCTAAAAGATCAGAAGCTGGGATACCCTGACTACGATAAGCCAATATGGGATGATGATAAAATAACGGGATTTGAACAGGCACCTAATACAACAGTTGCCAACCAGGATAAAACAATTTATGGTGCTTTTATGCAATACAACCGACGCATAGGTGTATTGAAGCTATCCGGCGGTTTTCGTTACGATATTTACGATATTAAAGACAATGTGCATGGTACCGGTGATTGTGAGGGTAATGTGATTAGTCCGAGGTTTAACGTTTTGTGGGATGTTTTACCCAATCTTCAGGCACGTGCATCCTATTCGCAAGGCTACCGTGCTCCCCAGATATTTGACGAAGATCTTCATATAAGCGCCTCGGCAACACGGCAGGTGATTCATAAAAATACTGAAGGATTAGAGGTAGAGACCAGTCATAGTTACATGGCATCATTGGACTATAATCAACAATTTGGTCCGTTTAACTTCTCATTATTAGCCGAGGGGTTCCATACATACCTGGATAATGCTTTTGTAGCCATACCTGGCGATGTAATTGACGGCACTGTTACTTACCTGCGCACCAATGCTCCCGACGGGGCTTATGTGCAGGGAGTTAACTTCGAATCCACAGTCTCGTATTTTAACGCCCTTACCTTAAACGCTGGTTTTACCGTTCAGCGCAGCAAATATAAAGAGCCACAAGAGTTGGGTACAACAGACTTTCTGCGAACGCCCGATCATTATGGATTTTTCACTCTGAACTGGCAAGCAGGCCATCACCTGAACCTGATTGCTACCGGACAATACACTGGTAAAATGCCAATCGCTTATTACGATCAATCGATAACCGACGATGATTATGAAGGTGAACTAAGGCATACACCGCAGTTTTTCGATTTTGGAATAAAGGCCGAATACGAAATAAATATCGCAGGATTACCGGTTGAACTCTTTGCAGGTGTCAAAAACCTGTTTAATAGCTTTCAGGATGATTTTGAAACAGGCGTTGAACGTGATCCAACATACATTTATGGGCCTGCTCTGCCTCGCACTGTTTACGGAGGTATTCGTATAGCCGGCATTACGCAGTAAGTTTTTTACACAGAGGTCCGGCTTAGACGATCTGCCACTAAGCTGGGCCTTAAAATTCGATCCATAAACTACTTCAGAGGTATGCCGCTAC
>NZ_CEXQWX010000095.1:0-23853 GCF_982718395.1 Carboxylicivirga sp. | reverse complement strand
TTCGAGCAAATAATTGGACAAAAATGTTACACGACATACTTCCAAAGAGAAACTCCTTGTGACTTTTGCTTATATGAGACATGCCTGAAAACGAATAGAACAGAAGAAAGGGAGCACGTAAGTAAAGAAACGGGTAAAGTATTTACACACAAAACGCACCCCGTTTACGATGCGGAACACCAACCTATTGGTTTTGTTGAAATTTTATCCGATATCACGGATAAAAAGAAGCAAGAGGCTGAATTGATTGCTGCCAAAGAAAAAGCTGAACAGTCTGATTACTTAAAGTCGGCATTTTTAGCTAATATGTCGCATGAAATAAGAACTCCGATGAATGCCATCATTGGATTCTCAGAACTTTTAGAAGATGATTCCTTGACGAATGATGAGAAACACAATTATCTTAGAATCATTCAGTCCAATGGCAATCAACTCCTGAAACTCATTTCTGACATTTTAATCTTTTCTCAAATAGAGTCGGGTCATGTAAACTTACATTTTAGTTCAGTCAAAATTAAAGACTTACTATATGAAATCTTCAGGCAATTTAAAAATGAGATTGACAAATACGACAAAACTCTTGAAATTAAGCTCGACACCCAAATTGATGAAGACCTGGAAATTGAAACAGATGTAGTGCGTCTGAAACAAATCATATATAACCTATTGACCAACGCAATTAAATTTACCGAACAAGGCAGTATTACCTTAGGAGCAAAAAGCGATGATGATCACCTGATTATCTATGTGAAAGATACAGGAATTGGTATACCAGACGATAAACAGAAAGAAGTCTTTAAAAGATTCTCGCAAATTGAGAATCAAAACCTTAAGAAATCATCCGGTTCTGGATTAGGATTAACAATTGCTCATGATTTAATCCTTCAATTAGGTGGAAGCATAAGACTTGAATCGGAAGTTAATGTTGGAAGTACTTTTTATCTTTCGCATCCTTTCTTTCGCAATAAATTAGAAGCAGGCTCGGCATTGTTGCGCCCTCAGATGCTAAATACAAGAAAGTAACAATTAAACCACTTTCAACTTATAAGCTAAGTTGAATAATTAATAACAAATTATTTTTTCATTAAAATATTTACTCACAGTTTTGCATTTGCAAATATATTTATACATTTGCATTCAAATAACAAAGCAATGATAGCTCACTCTTTCTTTTATAACTTTTATTATTTCTTTTTTAGCAACAGTTAAAGAGGTGGGCATTGTATGATATAAACGAAACGATATAAAATTTTAAAACCCGCCTCATAAAGGCGGGTTTTTTTATGACCATAAACGAAAAGCATGAATCAAACAAAAAAGAAAATAGCCATACAGGGATGGCCGGGAGCAAACCACGAAATAGCTGCGAAAGCTTTTTTCGAAGAGGAGAATATTGAGGTGATACCTTGCCTGACCTTTCCTGATTTGTTTGAGACCCTAAAAAAAGATCGTGATTGTTATGGTATCATTGCGATAGAAAATACATTGGTTGGAAGTTTATTACCCAATTACACGATGCTAAAAGACAGTGATCTGGTAATTATTGGAGAATACAAACTACGTATTAAACACCAATTTTTGGCATTACCAGGACAATCTATAGATGATATCAAAGAGGTATATTCACACCCGATGGCTATAGCCCAATGTGAAGCATTTTTCAAAGACTATCCCCATATTAAATTGATTGAGTCGGAAGACACGGCCCTTAGCGCCAAACGCATTGCCGATGATAAACTTACAGGTGTAGGTGCAATTGCTTCTGAGTTAGCTGCAGATATGTATGCTCTCGAAACGTTAGCTAAGAACATTGAAACCAATAAAAAGAATTTTACGCGTTTTTTAATCGTTACCGACAAAGCAAAGACAGAGGTCGATGAGTTGCTGGAACAAAACAGGGTGAATAAATCATCGATTGTTTTTTCGTTACCACATGAGGAAGGAAGCTTATCAAAGATATTAACCATTCTGGCCTTTTATAACATCAACCTGACCAAAATTCAATCATTACCAATTGTCGGACAGGAATGGGAATATCTGTTTTACGTTGATTTGACATTTACTGACTACAAGAGATATTTACAGTCATTAGATGCCATAAGGCCACTCACAAGCAAACTAAAAACATTGGGTGAATATGAAAAAGGTCGTCAATCATATCCGGTAAATAATGGACACGTTGAATCAGAACAAGCTATATAAAGATGCAAGCAATTGACCAAATACAACCAGCCAGACGAATTGGAACCGTTGAAGAATATTACTTCTCCATTAAATTGAAAGAGCTGGAACAACTTCGGAAAGAGGGCAAACCAATAATCAATATGGGTATTGGCAATCCCGATTTACCTCCGGCTCCAGAAGTTCTTGCCGAATTAAACAACCAAAGTTCAGCAGAAAACAACCACGGCTACCAAAGCTATGTTGGTATACCTGAATTGCGCGAAGCCATGAGCGAATGGTATAAGCGTTATTACCAGATTGATCTTAATCCTGCTAATGAAGTTTTACCATTAATGGGCTCAAAAGAAGGCATCATGCACATTACCTTAGCCTTTGTTAATCCCGGAGATGGTGTGCTTATACCCAACCCAGGTTATCCGACATATGCTTCGGTAAGTAAAATTGCAGAAGCCAATCTTATTCACTACGATCTGGATGAAAACAATCGCTGGCTGCCCAACCTTCATGAACTTGAGAAGCAGGATTTGAGCAAGGTTAAGCTGATGTGGATTAACTATCCTAACATGCCGACCGGAGCCAATGCCAGTAAAGATTTTTTTAAAGAAGTTATTGCATTCGGTAAAAGGCACAATATCGTCATTGTTAACGATAATCCTTATAGTTTTATTCTGAACGATAATCAACAAAGCATTATGTCTGTTGATGGAGCAAAGGACATTGCCATCGAGCTGAATTCACTAAGTAAGTCACATAACATGGCGGGCTGGCGTGTAGGTATGACTGTTTCCAACCCTCAGTTTATTCAGTACATATTACGGGTTAAGAGCAATATGGACTCCGGTATGTTTAAGCCACTGCAACTGGCAGCAGTAAAAGCCCTCGAATTAGGCCCTGATTGGTATACAAATATCAATGAGGAATATGCTAAACGTCGTACAATGGTTTATGAAATCATGAACTTACTTGAGTGTCAATATGACCGCGAGCAATCAGGCATGTTCGTTTGGGCACGTATACCAGACAACTACAAAGATAGCGGCGAGTTATCAGATGAAATTCTTTATGGTTGTGATGTTTTTATCACACCGGGTTTCATCTTTGGAGACAAAGGAAAACGCTACATACGCATTAGTTTATGCACAAATCAGACTGTATTAAAAGAATCCCAACAACGCATTAAAACACTAAAAACAACATAACCATGGAACATAAATTAGACTTACAACCATTAGCGCTACCTGGCTTGGAATTAAAGCGTCCGATTATTATTGCCGGGCCATGTAGTGCCGAAACTGAAGAACAAACATTAGAAACTGCCCGCAAACTAGCAGCACAAGGTGTTAAAATATTCCGGGCAGGTATCTGGAAACCACGTACACGTCCTGGAGCTTTCGAAGGCGTAGGAACTATTGGTTTACCCTGGCTTAAGAAGGTAAAAGAAGAAACAGGAATGTTTGTATCTGTTGAGGTGGCCAATGCTCATCATGTATACGAAGCACTTAAATTTGGTGTGGATATGCTATGGATTGGCGCACGTACCACTGCCAACCCATTTGCTGTGCAAGAGGTTGCTGACGCCTTAACTGGTGTTGACAAACCTGTATTAATCAAGAACCCGGTGAACCCGGATTTAGAATTATGGATTGGTGCTATCGAGCGTGTTAACCGTGCTGGTGTTAAGATGATTGGTGCTATACATCGTGGATTTAGCACCTACGATAAAACCAAATACAGAAACAACCCTGAATGGCAGATTCCAATTGAGCTACGTCGTCGTATTCCTGAATTACCTATCATTACCGATCCTAGTCATATTAGTGGAAAGAGCGAAATGATTGCGGAAATTTCGCAGGAAGCGATGGACCTTAACTTCAACGGTCTGATTATAGAGTCACATATGTGCCCTGAGAAAGCATGGAGTGATGCCAGTCAGCAGGTAACGCCTGAGCATCTGGGTGAGATAAAAAGTAATCTGGTTGTTCGTCGATCGGCTATTGGAGACACACCACGTGTAACCTTGGATGAGCTTCGTAAAAAAATTGACCAGATCGATATGCATCTTTTGGAAACCTTAAAATCGCGAATGAAGATTTCTGAGGCTATTGGTAAATATAAACACGAAAATAACATTACCATTCTTCAAACACGTCGATATGATGAGGTGATGAACAACCGCCGAAAGCTTGCTGACGAAGTTGGTTTGAGTCCTGAATTCGTTGTGAAGGTTTACGAACACATTCACGAAGAATCTATCAACCGACAAAACCAGGTGATGAACAAAGAATTGGCTAAAAAGTAATTAGACAAAAGACATTAGCATCAAGACAATGATTTAAAACCTTACAGTTTTTTACTTCGTCTTGATACTTGATACTCATATCTTGACACTAAAAAAATGAAAATTCTAATTCTGGGAGCAGGAAAAATGGGCACATGGCTAACAGACGCATTGTGTTTACAGCATGAAGTCGCCATATTTGACAAAGACATTTCCAGGCTTCGGTATGTATTTAATACGCAGCGCCTCACCTCATATGATGAGGTAACTGAGTTTCGCCCTGAACTACTGATCAACGCGGTGAGTTTAAAGTACACGCTTCCGGCTTTTCAAGAAGTACTGCCATATTTACCTAAAGACTGTATTATTTCAGATATTGCATCTGTTAAAACAGGATTACAGGAATTTTATGAAAAAAGCGGCATGCGTTATGTCTCAACTCACCCCATGTTTGGCCCAACCTTTGCCAATCTGAAAGATCTGAGTTCGCATCATGCCATAATCATTACTCAGAGTGACCACCTGGGGAAAGCTTTTTTCAAGGATTTTTATGCATCGCTTGGACTTAACATACATGAATACTGTTTTGACACACACGATGAAACCATTGCTTATTCCCTGTCGATCCCCTTCTCTTCTTCATTGGTGTTTGCCGCTTGCATGAAGCACCAGAAGGCTCCTGGAACAACATTTACAAAGCATATGAACATCGCTAAAGGATTGCTTTCGGAGGAAGATCATTTGCTGACAGAGATTTTGTTTAATCCTTTTACCTATGAACAGGTAGAAAACATTCGTTTTCAGTTAAAGCACCTGTTGGCATTGATCGATAAGAAAGACTCGAAGGGCATGCAAGATTTCCTGAATATGGTTCGAAAAAATATTGAAGAGTGACACCGTTAATAATGGTGATGATACCCGTTAGTCAAAAGTGATTAACGGGTATTTTATTATCCTATAACTTGCTTAGCATCTTTGAAATACTTAACAAGTCTCCACACCGTCCTCTATCTATTATCCTTACTACCATTAACTACTGATCTCTAAACACTCTTAAGATTCGTAAGTTTTTTCTGTTTCCCGCTGATTGTGCAAATTATCGCAGATTTTTATTCTTCTAAATGGAGGAATACGCTTTCAGCGAAAATCTGTGATATCTGCGGGCTATGAAATTCCGCTAGCGGAATTTAAAGACACCACCTAAACTTTTATTACTATTTTCGCAACACATAAAAAGAAAATGGCGATACAGCGTGTATTATTAGGGATGAGTGGTGGTATGGATAGTTCCATGTCGGCAGTGTTATTACAACAACAAGGTTTTGATGTAATTGGAGCAACTCTTTTAACGCACACTGACGAAAAAGAAGAAAGCATAGTAGCTGCTCAAAAACTGGCCAAGGAACGTGATATTGAACATCACCTGATAGATTGCCGAACCGCTTTCAGAGAAACGGTTATACAGTATTTTAGTGATGAATACCTGAACGGTCGTACACCTAATCCTTGTATACGCTGTAATGAAACCATCAAGTGGAAACTGTTACTCGAAAAAGCCAATCAATTAGGCTGTCAATACATATCCACCGGCCATTATGTACGAAAAGAAAATATTGACGATCGGTGGTACATCAAAAAGGGCATGGATCCCAATAAGGACCAATCCTACTTTTTATGGAACCTGAATCAGGAAACCATACAACGAGCAATATTCCCCCTAGGAGAACTGCATAAACATGAAGTTAGAGAACTGGCGCGGGAATGTGGCTATCATCATATCGCAGATAAAAAAGAGAGCATGGGTGTTTGCTTTTTATCTGGTACCGACTACCGCGATTACCTGATGCAATTGTTAGGCAAAGGTCATCCTGCATTTGCTGAGGGATTGGTAGTTGATCAGAACAACCAAGTGCTGGGGCACCACGATGGCTTTCCTTTTTATACCATTGGACAAAGACGAGGCATTGAGGGCGTAGCCAAAGGGATGTGTGTGGTGTCAATCGATGCTGAAAACAAACAATTAATTGCGGGTGAACGCGATTTATTACTAAAATCATCGCTTCAACTTAAAGAATTTGAACTCACCAATAACGAATCCCTTTGGTTGAATACAAAAGTATTTATCCGCATCAGAGGACTGGATAGCGTACCTGGCTATTGGGGGCAAATTAAGAGAGAATCTGATATCTTATCTGTAAACTTTGATACCGATGTTTGGGCAGTAACTCCCGGTCAATCCATTGTTTTTTATCAAAATGAATGTATTATAGGCGGTGGAATTTTTTAGCTCTTCTTAATTAATTTTCAATTTTTATTCTTTCAGTATGTAGTATTCTAATATTTAAATTCATTATTACATTTTATATTTAGATACATATATTTATACTTTAGAAAGATCCATTTTTTATATAGGTATATTCTTTTTTATAATTTCCTCTAGCATTTATTATTTAGATTTATACAATCTATATTAAGTTTTTAGCATTTTATAATTATATAAATTCATCCAATTGTTAGATTTTTGATATTCAATTCATTATAACTATATAAGTCTTCCATTCTTTTACATTTCCAATATATTAATCCAATATTGCATTAAATCGACCTATTTGCTTAGGAGTCTTTTGCTTCACCACTAATAAATATGTTTCTGTGCGGTTGAGTTCCAACCTACTCCCTTGATTTTACTGTATGTTTGAATCTGGCATTTATCTTGCATCCTTAATTATCAAAACACTGATAGTTCATCGATTACAACTTTATTAGTTATATTCGCTGCCATAAACCCGTCAAACCATGAAAAGAATAATCTACATATTACTCCTGCAAATGCTTCTTTTTGGCAACCAAGCCAAGGCACAAGAACTAGAAGTTGGAGATATGGCGCCAAATTTTATACAACAATCGGTAGATGGTCAGCAACTGTCTTTATCGTCCTTAAAAGGTCAGATTGTATTGATTGATTTCTGGGCCTCATGGTGTGCTCCCTGCCGTAAGGAAAATCCTCACCTGGTAGAAGCCTATCAACGTTACAAAGACACCACCTTTACCAATGCCAAAGGGTTTACCATTGTTAGTGTTTCATTGGATATGAAGGATCACTCCTGGAAAAAGGCTATTAAAGATGACGGAATGCTATGGCCCTATCACGTTAGTGACCTGAGGGGATGGCGTAACGAGGTTGCTCAATTATATGGTATCAAAAGCATTCCAACAAGCTACCTGATTGATGAAAACGGGGTGATTGTGGCCATGAACCTGCGTGGCGAAGCTTTGGAGAAAAAACTAAGAAGATTACAACGAAAAGCCTGGTATCGCTTCTGGGAATAACTAGAAGGGCTGTTATAAATTTCATTAGAGAATATTTCATATTGCTATGATATAACAAGACCTAACAGGATTTAAAATCTTGTTAGGTCGTTTGTTTTTTATTGATATTAACGTTTAGTCACAAATAGCTGCGGTGCGAGCTTCGTCAATCAATTTTGCAGTAAAATCATCCAATTGAATTTCCAACTCAGTCATTGTCATTGCACTTCCACTAGCACATACTGTTGCCAATGCTGTTTCGTTCTCATATCGCTCATTCTGGTATAAATAATAACATGAGCCTCCGTCATCACAACAAGCTGTGATATCTTCTGCAGAACAAGTTCCTACGTTTTCATCAAATTTATCGCACGATTCCTCTGAGTCTTCGCTGCATGCAACAAAGGTAGTCATCGAAAACCCCATCATAAGGAATAGAAATAATCTTAATGTCTTTTTCATGGAAAGAAATTTAATTGTTAAGTGTCAGTTGAATTCTGATTCAATTATATTTTTAAATGTCTCGGCACCCTTTAATCCTTTAATAACTTTTGTACCTACTACGAAAGTAGGCGTGCCTTTTGTTTTTAACTGTTGAAATTGATAAATATTGTGTTTTATATCTTGATTTTCTGAAGTCATTATGCACTCTGCTAAAATATCATTAGATACAATATAATCTTCTTTTATCTGATTAAAATACTCTGTGTAAACAACCTCTGGCTTATGCATCAAAAGCTTATGTAATTTCATGTAATCACCTGCTTGGTTTAAACATATTGCTGTTTGATATGCTTCGGTTGCTTTTACATCAGTGGTACGACAAACAAGACGTAAAGTTATCTTCGCATCACTATTTTTTAACACGGTTTCTTTCAACCTAGGATAAACCTCAGCCATAAACTTATTACAGAATCCACAGTTATAATCAAAGAAAATGATAACATTATTTTTTGCCTTAATATCTCCGAAAACAATATCAGAGGAACGTTCCTCTTTTATTTCATCGATCAACTTTTGAGCCTCCCGGCTCTTGTAAAACTCCCAAACAGTAAATCCGAGTACAATAATTACAAACGCTCCAATCAACCTCCTCCATTTCTTTCCCATATTAATCTTCAATTACACCAGTATTATACTTTACTATCAAGGGGTGAAATTCCAGTTTAGCCATAGCTTCTTTTAAATAGATCTGACTCCTTAGTTTCTTTTTATCTTCCGAGTCTCTACCTTCCAATCCACTTTTTTCAGTTTTACCATCTTCCACTTTATAAATTGCAAACATTGATGCCAGACCTTTAGCCCCTCCTCCTTGTTTGATCTTACCACTTTCCTGCTTCTTTTCGATACGATTAGTTTTTCCACCTCTTAATATCTCCTTAAGGTAAAAACGTAAATGGTATTGACAATCCAGATCGAATTCTTGTTTTCCTAAAATAGAGATATCGTAAGCATTTGTTTTAACTTCTGTTTGAGGAATATATAGATCTCCTCTATATGAGAAGAGCTTCGTATCTAAAGTCTCAAATATTATATCCTTCAGTTCAGGGCGATTATAATCATTAGCCATCTCTTCCGTAATTGGATAATCTTTTAATCGACCATTCTCCAGTTTTAAATTTGCCTTTAACTTTAATTTTTCCTGATCAAGTGAATCTCCAATAAATACAACCTGACCATCCAGGCTATCGGTACTAAATATACCGCTCAACTGCTCATGACTAATATAGACTTCATTTGTATAATCCATAAAATCATCAAAATCATATAAAAGCTGGTTAACATCAAGACCTTTTGTACTATTCTTAAAATTAACCTTCATCACTTCACCTGGCAGCATCTGCACTTTAACAGAGCTATTGGTACTTCCCTTAAAAGCATCAAATTTAACCTGATCGGCAATATACAAGCTGTCCGACACATTATACAAAGCGCTTAAATTTTCAAATAAGGCATTACCATACCAAAAACTTTTTGCTGCGATCTTCCCTTTCGCCTGAAAGCAATAGTTGACAGGTTCCTCTATATTGGCAGCGGCTGTTTCTGTATTTGTTGCATCGTCGGCCATAAACGATTCAAACAAGGAATAATCAATGTCTCCAAACTGAAAGTACCCTTCCGCCTTAATCGTGTCCGGTTGATTGAGCCAGTATCCTGTGTAAAAGTTCTGTACGAAAGATGAATCTGAATTAAAGGTGATGTCAGCAAATGAACCGGAAAGTTTCTTAATCCCTATTAAATCGTTTTTTAACGAAAGTTGCCCTGTTACATCTTTCACCTGCATCAATGGATCGTGCATAAGTACTGTGATATCTTGCATTTGAGCTTCCAACTCACTATCTGTAAAGATTCGCTCCATGATACTTTCAACCATATCATCCATATCAATCTTCCCTTCGGATTGGATATGCACACTTAACACACCACTCATATCTTTTATTAACGAATCGGGTGCAAAAACTTTAAATTCAGATAGGTTGGCAATTGCATCCGCATCAATTGTGTAGAAAGGCGCATCCAAGTTTTTAACTGCCATGTCACCTTTCAAATGACTTTTAGGTGTTGCCAGTTCTATCTCTTCAAGGACAATATTTAATGAATTCACATCTGTTAAACTGCCTTCAAATCTTCCATTTAATTGACCATCTTCAATGCTTAAACCATATGTATCAACCTCTCCATTTAGACTAGTTAGCTCAAATTGTTGATTCTTGAAGGCCACTTCGGCATTTATGGCTCTAAGTTCAATTAATGAATCCATTTCAAGACTCATATCCCTTAATCGAATCCCGGCACTGCTTCGAGCTAGTATATAATCAGCAAACGCTAAATCATATTTCTCAGGTAAAACACCGTTTGTCTGAAATTGTACCTCAATCTCTCCATCAATGTGCTTTATCAATGAATCCGGCATGTAAGCTGACACATCATTCAGGTTAACCAGCAAATCCGACTGAATCTGATAACTAATCTCCTCCAGGTTACTAACCTTTGCACTTAGCAATCCCTTACTTCCACCACTCACAAAAGTAAATGTATCAATCTGAATCTGGGTGGCTTGATTATTCATCAACTCCCCATTATCGTATTGTCCGGCCAACCGTATGTCTGTTACCAAAGGATAGTCACTCATTAAAACTGTCCCTCGCGACAAGTTTAATGTCGCATTTATTCTGGGCATTATACTGTCATTATATATGCCTTTGATAGCAGCATCAGCTTTCAATACACCGGCCAGTTGTTTTAATTCGTATGCCTTCGATAAACTATCCGGAATATATTTTTTCAAGATACCCAAATCCAGATTATCAGCATTTACCTGAAGGTTTGTGTAAATTGACGAATCGTTTCTTACTTCACCTTTTAAGTGAGCATCAATACCATCCGTATCTATATGCAAATTATTAACCGTTACCAAGTCATTAAAGTACACCACATCAAGTCCTAGCCTGAGTTCATTCATCAGATGTAACGGACTCTCAGGATAGCGGCATTGGTTAGCTCTTAGCTGGCCATTAAAGGTTGCTTTGGTATTTTCATTATCAATATAAATGCTTGTTAAACCCTCATCGATATACAAACACGCACTGATCTGATTCTGATCATCATTGAACGAACAGAACAAATCTTTTAGTTCCAGATGTTTTAACGATAAATACAAGGTTCCGGAACTTGTGTCTGCAGGAGCATCTTCCGATTCCACCAGGAAAACATCAAAATTAGTTCGTCCACTCGAATCAATCTGATAGTTCGCCATCCCACCCTCAACGCTTATTTCTTTTATAATAAATTCGCTTTTCAGTAATGGTTTAACCTCAACCGATATAAACAAACGATTGATCTGAGCAAGCGTATCATTGTCTACAGTAATTCCAACATCCTGTAGTTCTACTATAGCATCTGGAAAGTCTTTAATTAAAGAAAAATCAATGTTCTTAACAGCTAAATTAGCATCCACCTGCTGGTTAAGCCTGTTTAAGGCGATCTTAGTAACCTTATTTTCTGCCAGTTCGGCAATCAGGATCAGAACCAGTATTAAAGCAAAAGTGATTATCGAAAAATAGGCAATAAACCTCTTAAAAGTTTTCATTGTAAAAATGCAATTATGCTTAAATATTCTATTCGAATTTGGTTGAACAAATTTATTATTTATACGCTTTATGAAGATTCATTCAACAAAAAACTTACTTATTTTATCAAATTAGTTAAAAAAACGCCAATTCAGTTGACACCTCCAAAAGCTTACCGTAAATTGGCTATTGTCTCAGGGATGAGATTTCGAATTCAGTTATGGAGCCAAAAGCTGTGGCACCTCGCTATAATAAGGGTACGAGGATCCTGGTAAAAGATTTGCCATTAAAGGATAACGAGAGTTGAAACGGCTTTTAGCTCTTTTTTAGTGTCCGTTTTTTAAGACAATTCCTTCTGTTTTCCTGAAACTTTGACTAATGCTCGGCGTAAAGAATGCTCGTATGTTGTATATTCGTTAGTTAAAGTACGTCATCTATGATTAAGAAATACATTGCTATTATTAGCACTATTTTTATAGGACAATATATTTTGGCTCAATCTGTCTGCCATTACGAAAACCCCTATTATTCACCATTCGAACGATATATTTACAAGCCAGAAGCTAATTTCCACACTGCAGTCAGACAGTACCGGATGGATCAATTAAATAATGTGGTCAACACCGATTCGGTTTTATACGATGGACTTAGAGTACCAGATGGTCATTTGAATATCTGGGAGCGATTTTTGCATGATGATTTGTTTACCCTCGATAAAGGAGATGTTAATATTGTTGTTAATCCAATCTTTAATTTTGAAGGTGGTCGGGAAAATAACGAAGGCATTAATACCTGGACTAATACCAGAGGATTATACATTAAAGGTAATATTGGGAAACATCTTTATTTTTACACCGATTTTGTAGAAAATCAGGCGGTAGTACCCAATTATATCGATGCCTTTGCAGATAAAACTGATATGATGCCAGGCGAAGGACAACGTAAAGATTTTGGAACCAATGGCCATGATTATGCACAGGCAACTGGTTATATTGCGTTTAATTTTGCCAAATATTTTAACTTACAATTAGGTAACGGAAAACACTTCATAGGTGACGGACATCGTTCGTTACTTTTATCAGACGGAGCATACAGCTACCCATATGTGAAACTTACTGCTGATTTCTGGAACATCAAGTATATGGTAATGTGGAACAAAATGCTGAACTACGATACTTTTGCTGAACAGAATGACTATAGGTTTCCAGGCAAATACGGAGTTTTTCAATACCTTGACTGGAATATTACCAAACGTTTCAGCCTGGGATTATATGCTAATGTGGTATATGCTGAGCAGGATACAACCGGATACCGAGGCTTTGATATACATTATCTCAACCCTGTTAACTTTTTCCGTCCGGTTGAATACAACCTTGGATCGCCTGACAATGTAACCATGGGGTTTAATGCTAGATATATTGCATCTGATTGGCTAACTTTTTATGGCCAGTTTGTATTGGGAGAATTCAAGTTCGACGAAGTATTTAGCGGCAATAAATGGTGGGCCAACAAACACGGTTTTCAATTAGGAGCACGCACCTTTGATTTATTTGGAATTGATAAACTGGATCTCCAAGTTGAATATAATCAAGTTCGCCCTTATACGTATTCGCACTACACGAGTATTTATGCTTTCGGACATATGAATCAGCCGATGGCACATATTCTGGGAGCTAATTTCAGGGAAGGATTAGCCATTTTAAAGTATCGCAAAAACCGCTGGATGTTTAAAGCTGAATTAATGGCAACTATGTATGGTGATGATTTTGGTGATGGTGTAAGTTGGGGCAAGGACGTATTGATGCCGAATACACAACGTCCATATGACCATGGTCATACTATTGGACAAGGTCTTAAAACTGATGTATATAATGCTGACGTTAATGTTTCTTTCCTGATCAACCCCCGAAACATGTTTAATATTGTGGCCGGAGCCAGAATTCGTAAACTGAGCAATGATCGAGAGACAATGGACACTCAGCATTTTTACTTTGGGGTGCGAACATCATTAAAGAGCTTATATTATAATTTCTAACTACTGGAAAAACAACAGAAAAAATTTACAGATATTAAAGCATAAGAAAGCGCCGCTGAATACAGGGCGCTTTTATTTTCTCAACCTTTAAATTAAAGGTTATTAATGTCCTGAACTTTCTGATTCAATTGCCTTAAATCCTTCACCATGTATCTGACTACTATCAATTACATTGACAAATGCTTTTGGATCAATTTTAGCAATATGATTAAGCAAAATAGTTGATTCACGACGTGTAATAGTGGTATAAATAACCTTTCGCTCCACACCTTCATACATACCGTTTGCTGTAAAAAGTGTTCCACCTCGTTTGATATTATTAAGTATTCGATCCTGAATCTCTTCGTGTTTATCTGAGATAATGAATAGAGTTTTATTCACCTTGAGTCCGTCAATTACCATGTCAATAATTTTACCCTCAATAAAGATGATCAACCATGAATATATTGGTAATGTCCAATCAATTCCATTTTCGCCAGGCATCAATAAGGTTAACATGGTAATGGTACCATCAACAATAATTACCAATTTACCCAAGGACATCCTTGTATATTTATTAAGAATCATGGAGATAATATCTGACCCTCCTGATGTTGCTCTCGATTTAAATATAAGCCCGATTGAAACACCATATATTATACCGGCTACCAAGGCATTCAGCATAGGATCATTTGGAATAAATTGCTCATAACCCCACAAGTGAGTCTCAAATAAATAGGTGAAGAACATAATAAGAAATGTACTTATCAAGGTTTTGATACCAAATCTGGGGCCCAGTACAATTGTTCCAATAATCAGCAATGGCACCTCCATAAATAGTACCGACAGACTGATTTTAAACCCGAAAGTATGGTATAAAAAGTTACCAATACCATAAACACCGCCAGGAGCTAGTTTGTACGGATTTACAAACATCACATCACCTATGGCGAATAAGAAACTACCAATTAAAAGATATGAATAGGTTATAAACCAATCTTTGGATAGAAACTTCTCCTTTGTTACAAAAGCCATAATTAAATCTAAATTTTGTGTTCATTCAAAAAATCGCGCGAAGGTCGGCTCTTCTAACAAGATGAGAAATGATAAAATTCATGATTAAATAAAAAGCTTAACTAAATTCCAGGTGAGTTTTATTGCCTGGTTTAACAAACGATAATTACAACCTTCTCATTAAGGTCGAACCTACCAATAAGGCTCCTGATAAACATGTAATTCCCCAACCCAATCCGACATAATTGACAATAACTCCTAAAACCAATGCCATTAATGCAGAAAAGAGTGTCTCACTTTGAGATTCCACCGACATTGCACTAGCCATTATTTTTTCCTCGAACTGTTGCGTTATGTACTTCACTCCCATTGGTCGTCGCAAGTTCTGAAGAATAAGAACTAAACTAAAACATATCAATGCCGGAAGGTAGAAGCCATATAGAAATAAAAGACCAGCCAGCACTCCCTGTAGATATCCAACGAATTGTATGTTTTCAAGACCAGCCTTAATAGATTTACTGACCTCTTCGACTTTATAGGCATTTCGTGAAGCAAATGAACTTACCATGTATAAAATAAAATAGACACCACCAATATATATGGCTTCGTTTTGCTTTTCAGAAAAATGTGAGATCAAAATGTAACTAGCAGCGAAACTACTGACTATTATCTGGATATAATCTTTTATAGCTTTATAAAATCCTGTAAAACTACTCGTCAAGACTATCGCCTTTATAGTAACAGCAGATCGTAATGCAATCAGTATCTCTTTGATTAGTTCTTTAAACTTTCTCAATAATGAACTTAACTGACCAGAAGAATCTCCGTTTAAATAACTCGGATAAGAACTTAACAGGAGCAAATCGAATAAATATGGAATGGCGGTTAGCAAAAACATCAATCCGTAATTACCCGTATAGAAAAACAAAACTGCACTTAATAAGGATGAAACAGCAGCTCCTTTTTGCGACCATCCTCGTGTGCGTCCGTAGTACCTTGTTTTTTCATCCTGCCAGTTGTTCCTTACAAGATAAGCATATATCATTGCCTTATGAGTCCCGGTCCTAAAAGCATCTCCAATACCATAAAAGAAGAAGGCAATCAGAAATCCCCAGAATCCATCGAAGAAATAAAATAAAACAAAGCTTAAAAGGTAACTTACAAAAGCGAGAATCATTGCTTTTTTTCTTCCTAAGGCATCTGCAATAACGCCTGATACAATTTCAAACAAGTTAATTACTAACTCCCTGAATGCGTAAAGGATTCCAACTTCAGTATAACTAATCCCTCTATCGATAAAAAACAATAAAAGAAAAGGATCGAAAAGCCTTAGGTTTTTAAAAAAACCATAAAAACTAAACTTGTAATACTGTTTATCCTTCTTAAATTTCAATTCAATAATTTTAATCAATTATTGACTATAACAAGTTTTGATATCTTTGGTTTCTTATCAATGGTATAAAAAGAAAGCCGCCTTAAAGCATTCTTTAAGACGACTTTCAACTTTTAACCAAACCTAACCCTAAACTATGAGAAAACTTACTCAATATCTTTATAGCAAATTAATGCCTAATAATCTTTTTATACGTAAGAGATTTTTAATTGGTTTCAACCTTTTCCCTTATTCTCACACTGCAAATATAATTCGAATGTCAACTAAAACATAATAACTAAAGTTAAAAGAAGTTAAAATTTAAATTAATAAATTATTAAACATTGATTTTCAATCACTTTAAAAACTATAACCGAAGGTTATATTAAAATTCTCGCGGAATTGCACTTTCTCTGATTCGTTAGAAAAGTACCTTAAATGTGCGATAACCCGTGTAGATAAAAATCGATTAATCTTCATATCAGCAATAACCTCCCAGTCTATTTGAACTTGTCTTTCTTCATCTTCCTGAGGTTTTCCCAAATATTGATAGAAGGCATCCAAACGTGATGAAATTTTAATATCCCGCGACAATTCGTATGCTAAATTATTCACTACAGAAATACCATTAACCACTAGACTTGACTTTCCACTTGGAATCCCATACTTAGTTTCATCAAACTTGTCTGTATTTGCCACCCAAGTTAAACGCGAGGTAATTGGAGATAACAACAATGTAAATTTACTGTTAGGTTTATAGTCCATACCTACTGCAAACGACATGTAAGCTGGAGCCAAAAATCCAGAAACGGGATCTTCGCTATCATTATCATACCCGTAAAAAAACTGGGTTTTGAAATTATATAAGAAACTATAGTACCATCTTTCTGAAGCTTTATGTCCATACTTGGTATTTATCTCAATTAAGTCAGTATTAACCCTTCCCCGTTCTTGCTCGGTTGATACAATTCCAACTTTATGAATTATGTAGTTATCCCATTCATGTTTACCCTTCTTATAGTTAGCTGTTAATCGTAAATCACTGCCGAGGCTAACACTACTTTCTCCACCTTTTACCCAGTTGCTAACATGGCCTTGTGACAACATTATGTTTTCGGTCCCATTAAATGTCCACGGACCAGCAGTAAAAACAATTTTCTCCAGGTTAGGCTGGGTTTCATACGAATTACCTTGCAGTAACATACTAATTCCATCTAGTGCCGAGCGTCTTTGCAGGAATCCATCCCTCCCTATTTTGGGTGCATCAGGTATAGAATCCCATGAAAGATGCACTTTATCTGGATGCTTGAAGGCATAATCCTTCATTATATCTGTAATAAAATACCGCCTGCTGAATACATCTTGATAAGCACTAGAGTAAACCTTTGAATTAACAAAATGCTGGTAAGCATCTAACTTTTCCTGCTGGTAATTTCCCGATTGGTATTCAATACGCTTGTATACAGGCATCCTGAATTTAGGCTCAAACTTGTAAATTTTAACCTTTTGTTCCTTCAGCTCAGGAAATAAATAAGTCTCAAAACGTGGATTATTATTCACTTCCTCAAATATTTTCTTCACAATATACGATTGCTTTAAAGACTTATCAGCTAATGTATTTTGATATTTATAAAGGGAATTTTGCCATTGCCTGTACATGATTGGATTTTGCGTCCAGTAACTCCAATTAACACCCAATCCTTGCCATTGCGATTGTGCGTTTAATTGAATGGCAAGCATACATAAACTTATACTATAAAATACTTTCTTTCGGAAACGATAGGTTCCTTTCATAATTACTGGTTCATTAAAGCAGGTATCAGATAAGACAAAAATAACATGATTATTGCAATCCTCCACTCTGTGATATGTTCAAATAAGTATTTTTAACTAACACTTCGGGCTTAAAGTTCAATAAGACATTACAAGATGTCGGCTCACCCTTTAAATGTCATAGCAATATGATTTTTTTCAATTTTACGTTTCTGAGTTTTTACAAATGAATTTGTTTTTTACATTTGCAATATCAACAAACGTAAGTATGGTAAATATCCACATACAATCAGCTTTGTCTACACGAATCTTCCTGAATATTAAAAACAGGGACGAATTTACCTATTAGTGCTGGCACTATTCTTTGCCGGCCAGTTCAGTATTATTACTTTTTTATTTAATGTAAATGTTATCAACTATTATTAATGGTGGTAGTTACGTATTTGCATCATTGATTTATTTAGTAAAATCCTAAAAACATACATAATGGAATTACCTTTTTCAGAATCATTTAAGATTAAGATGGTTGAACCCATCCGTAAAAGTACACGCGAAGAAAGAGAAGCCTGGATTAAGGCGGCTAACTATAACCTATTTAATCTACGCAGCGACCAGGTATTTATTGACTTATTAACAGATAGTGGTACAGGTGCTATGAGTGATCGCCAATGGGCTGCTATGATGTTAGGCGATGAAAGTTATGCAGGTGCTTCGTCCTATTACAACCTAAAGAATGCTATTAAAAACATCCTTGGTTTCGAATACTTCTTGCCTACGCACCAGGGACGTGCAGCAGAAAATGTTCTTTTTTCAGCATTAGTTAAAGAAGGTGATGTTGTACCTGGCAATTCTCATTTTGATACTACTAAAGGTCATATTGAATTTAGAAAAGCAACAGCTATTGATTGTACAATTGACGAAGCTTTTGATACAACAGTTGATCATCCTTTTAAAGGAAATCTGGATTTAAATAAACTGGAACAAGTACTATTGTCTCATCCAAAGGAAAACATTCCGATGATAATTGTTACAGTTACCTGTAATTCATCAGGAGGCCAACCTGTATCAATGAAAAACATGCGCGATGTTTACGCTTTAGCTAAAGAATATGGCATCCGTGTTTTATTTGACTCAGCCCGTTTTGCTGAAAATGCATACTTTATCAAACTTCGTGAAGAGGGGTATGCTGACAAGAGCATCAAAGAGATTGTTAAAGAAATGTATACTTATGCTGATGGCATGACCATGAGCAGTAAGAAAGATGCTATTGTGAATATGGGTGGTTTCATTGCTTTACGCGAGGAAGATTTATTCAAAAAAGCCAGCCAGTTCAATATTATATACGAAGGGTTTGTTACGTATGGCGGTATGTCTGGTCGTGATATGAACGCTCTTGCCCAAGGACTGGATGAGGGAACTGAATTTGACTACCTGGAAACACGTATCAAACAGGTTGCTTACCTGGGTAATAAATTGAAGGAATTTGGCGTTCCGGTTCAGGAACCATTCGGAGGCCACGCTATTTTTGTCGATGCCAAGCGCTTCTTACCAAACATTCCAAAAGAAGAGTATATAGCACAAACATTGGCAATTGAGTTATACAAAGAAGCCGGTATCCGTGGTGTTGAAATCGGAACATTATTGGCAGATCGTGATCCTGCAACACGTGAAAACAGATACCCTGCATTAGAGTTGTTACGTTTGGCTATCCCACGTCGTGTGTATACTAACAACCATATGGATGTGATTGCCGCAGCACTAAAAAATGTATACGATCGCAGAAATGAAATTAAGCAGGGATACACAATTCTTAATGAAGCGACAATTATGCGCCATTTCACTGTTGAATTAGCTCCTGCTGTTAAAGAAACAGTTCAATAATATATACTCAATCACGCACTTAAAGGTTGGTCTCACATTGGGCCAACCTTTTTTTACACCTTACTTTTGCATGCCCCTGATTTTTTGGTTTGCTTTGTAAAAAAACTGCGTAAACCAAAACAACCATAAGTTGGTTGTACTTGTCGATAATCAATTATAATTAAATGAAAGACCTAACCGTAGGCAATGAGGCTAAACTGATATTTAAATTTGCATTACCTATGGTATTTGGCAATTTACTGCAGCAACTGTATCATGTTGTTGATAGAGTTATTGTTGGAAATTACCTCGGAACAAAAGAATTGGCAGCTATAGGAGCATCTTCTCCTATTTTTTATGCCTTAATAGCATTTGTCATAGGGATAGGTAGCGGAGCTACTATTATCATCAGCCAGTATTTCGGAGCAAAAAACCTGGATAAAGTAAAACGCGCCATTGATACTATTTATATATTCTTATTTATTGCTTCCATAATTATAACCAGTATTGGTATATTCTACAGTGAAGAAATATTTCGCCTGTTACATGTTGAAGAAGAGGTCATACCTTTGGCAACAGATTACTTTAATGTGTTTATGATGGGGTTGATTGCTTTTTTTGGCTTTAGTGGCACCTCATCAATTTTACGCGGGCTGGGTGACTCTATGACTCCACTCTATTTTATGATTATAGCCACGGTGGTCAATATCGTTCTTGATATTGTATTTATCGTTGTATTTCAATGGGGTATTAGTGGCGTAGCATATGCCACCATTATAGCGCAAGCTGGTGCGTTTATTGCCGGCGCTATTTACTTGAATAAAAAACACCAGATTATCTCTTTTAATGTCCTTAAATTCCGTTTTGATAGGGAATTGTTCCTGCAAAGTATCCGCATTGGACTACCGACCGGTTTTCAACAAACATTTGTGGCATTAGGAATTATGGCTCTAATCAGAATTGTGAATAATTTTGACACAGATGTATTGGCCGCCTACACGGTTGCGAGTGGAATTGATGCCTTAGCTGCCATGCCTGCCCTGAATCTGGCCAGTGCACTATCCGCCTTCGTGGGTCAAAACCTGGGAGCACAAAAAATAGATCGAATTAAGAAAGGCCTTCGAGCCACACTCTTTATGGCATGGGGCATTTCCTTGTTTGTTATGTTGACAGTAATTTTCTTTGGTGAACTGATGATGCAAGCTTTTACTCAAGATAAAGCAGTGATTGAGCACGGAGCCAACTACCTGGTTATTGTTAGTTCCTTTTACATGATTTTCTCAACTATGTTTGTCATGCATGGTGT
Organism: Carboxylicivirga sp.; assembly: GCF_982718395.1. Lineage (NCBI taxonomy): Bacteria > Pseudomonadati > Bacteroidota > Bacteroidia > Marinilabiliales > Marinilabiliaceae > Carboxylicivirga > Carboxylicivirga sp. The sequence goes on along the minus strand of NZ_CEXQWX010000095.1, from coordinate 2,673 downwards.
TTTACGGGGAGCTGGTGACACCTTAATACCAATGTTTATCACCTTATTTTCATTATGGGTAATAAGAATTCCTTTTGCAGTTATCCTTTCTAATCAGTTTGGCGTTAATGGTATTTGGTGGGCTATTCCTATTGGATGGAGTATGGGATTAGTTGGTTCTCTGGTTTATTATTTTACTGGCAGGTGGAAATATAAAGGAGTTATTAAACCTGCCAATTGATTTATAATTGCCCCAAACCGTTTTTAAACTCTTGTGAACTTGTTACTACAGTAAAATACTTTGGCATAGCCGGTTTATGTTCTTTAATCTGTAACCCCATTACAAAGAACTCACGATTATTTAATTGTTCTGCAACACTATTAAGGTATTGTTCCAACTCATCTTTTTTCCTAGCAGATACAAAAGAAGTTACAAATGCATCAACACGTCGAACACCGGAAATAACCTTAAGATCTTCAAGTGGAACTGAGGCTCCCAGATAAATAACATTATAGCCTTCCTTTCGGGCTATTAAACTGTAAAATAGCAAACCTATTTCATGCAATTCATTTTCAGGAAGGAAGAAAACAATATTTTTATCGGACTTAGGTATAAAGTTCTGCATTTCATTGTCAATAGCTACAATCAGCTTCTGCCGTATAAGGTTAGAGATGAAATGCTCCTGCGCAGGATTTATTGTTCCTGCCTGCCACAATATACCAATACGATCTAGAAAGGGGAATAAAATAGTTTCAACTGTAGCTTCAAACCCCAGCTTGATAATTGAGTTCGTTAATACATTGGTGAATTTACTTTCATCCATTTCAAGCATGGCTACTAACAAGCTTTCAACCTGCACATCTGTATTACGTGTATCCAGGCACAAATCAATCACTCTTTCACGCAATTGAGTATCGTCCATTTGTGCAATCTTGGATATTTTATAACCATTTTGATTAAGAATTGAAACATTTAATATCCGCTTAAGATCATCATCATTATAATAGCGAATATTAGTGGATGTGCGCTCTGGTTCAATAAGATTATAGCGTCTTTCCCATATTCTTATCGTGTGCGCTTTTATGCCCGAAATCTTTTCTAAATCCTTAATTGAATAGTATGCCATACAGGTTATAATATATTTTCCACCACAATTATTGAACCTTAAACGCTTAGCGAATAAATAATGTTCATCCTTATGCCAAAATACGAAAACAAAAAATGGGGACATAAATGCCCCCATCCGTTCAACGCCTGAACCGAGTATTAAGGAACAATCACCTTATCAATAACGTGAACTATTCCATTTTTGCCCTGAATATCGGCAGCTACAACGTTAATTGTTCCATCGATTGAAACACCATCATCCACATTGATAGCCAGGCTTTTTTGAGCATTTAATGTGCTCACATTTCCATTGCTCAGATCAGTTGATGCAACATTTCCTGCAACAACATGAGCTAATAATATTGGAGTAAGGTCTTCCTTTGTAAGATCATCTATACCAGTTATATTTAGTGCAGTAAATAACTCATCGAAAGCTGCATTGGTAGGAGCAAATACTGTAAATGGACCTTCTCCGGATAAAACATCTGCTAATTCAGCTTTTACAACTGCCTGTACCAATGTTGAAAAGTTTGAATTATCAATTGCAATATCCACAACTGTTGGCGGCATTATTACCTTGTTGATGGCATGAATAATACCATTAGTTGCAACAACGTCTGTTGCGATTACTTCACTATCAGCGTTTAGAAAAACTCCTCCTTCTGTATCTATTTTCACACTCATATTCCGATCAAAAGCTGTACTTAAAGTTGGGAAATATCCGGCTTCAACCATTGATGCCGAGACAAAATCTCCAATGGCATGATATAAAATAACAGATGCTAAAGTTTCCTTTGACAAATCTTCAAGTGTTACTTCAAGGTCGTTGAAAAACATATCAAAGGCGTCGTTAGTTGGTGCGAATACAGTGTACATCGCTGATTCATCAGCCAATGCCCCGGCCAGTTCAGCTTTGGTTACACCTGCTACTAATGAAGAGAAAGCAGGATTGGCAATGGCATGATCAGTAATACTCATCGGCAGCATAACTTTGTCAATCACATGAATAATACCATTATCCGCTTCAATATCAGTTGATGTAATTTTAGAACGTCCGTTAATCATTGTTGTGCTCATATCAACATAAAATGACAGACCATAACCATCCTTAGGACCAGCACTTAATGAAGAATAATAACCTGTTTCAATCATGGCTGCTTTGTTCGAGCCTGACATAACATGATAAAGAAGCACGCCTGTTAATACTTCATTCGGAATATCATCCAATCCACTCACATCCAGTTCTTCCAGCAATGCAGCAAAGGCAGCATTAGTCGGTGCAAACACTGTGAACTCATTGGCTTCAGTTGCTAAGTCATCATCCAGCCCAACCTTTTGCAAAGCAGCAACCAAAATACTAAAATCAGCGTTGCCAGCAGCAATGTCAGTAATCGTCATAGACTCAAAAGGTGTTGGTTCCTCATTTTCTGAGTCATCATCATCGTCACAAGATACATTTACAAAAGCTAATGCTAGTAAAAGCATCAAAACCCAAAGGTTTTTCCCTAAATTCTCAATTACTCGTTTCATGTCCTTAATATTTAATTGTTTTCAAATGGTGATTTGTAAGTGAAACCTTATGAGAA
>NZ_CEXQWX010000094.1:0-24050 GCF_982718395.1 Carboxylicivirga sp. | reverse complement strand
AACAAATTAAACTTAAGGTGATGCAAATAGAAGTAAAATCAGTCAATATATCAGAAAAGAAGGGTACCAAAAAAACTCCTTTAAACTCTATAACTCTTAACAAAACGGGTGTTGATGGTGATGCACATTCCGGCCCATGGCACCGACAGGTTAGCCTGCTTGGAACCGAGAGCTATCAAAAAACGGAAGATGCATCTGGCACAAAGCTCAATTATGGCGATTTTGCCGAAAACATCACTACGGAAGGAATGGCACTTCATCATACCAAAATTTTTGACCGTTTTGTGTGTGGTGATATGGAGTTAGAAGTAACCCAGATAGGGAAAAAATGCCATAACGGGTGCGAAATAAAAGAACTGACAGGTGACTGCGTGATGCCCAAAGAAGGCATCTTTTGCAGGGTTATTAAAGGTGGCGAGCTAAAACCCGGTGATCAGTTCTCTTACATTCCCCGACAGATTAAAGTACATATCATCACTTTAAGTGACAGGGCTTTTGAAGGTATTTACGAAGATAGAAGTGGCCCATATGCTGAAAATCTAATGAAGCAATTCTTTGATGACAACAATCGCCGGTACGATATCCAAAGAACCATTTTACCTGATGATGTGGAACAAATTAAACAAGCTGTTCTTGAATCAAAAGCATCTGGTATTGACATTATTATAACTACTGGAGGCACAGGAATTGGCCCTCGTGACAACACTCCTGATACAGTAGCCACATTACTTGATAAACAAATACCTGGCATTATGGAAGCTATCCGCGTTAAATATGGCCTTGAGAAGTCCGGTGCTTTATTAAGCAGAAGCATTGCAGGTGTAATGGGCCAAACATTAGTATATGTATTACCTGGAAGTGTTAAAGCTGTTAAGGAGTATTTACAAGAAATAACTCCAACAATTGAGCACTCTTTAAGAATGATTCATGGGATTGATGCTCATTAGGGTAGCTAGTATAAGAAGAAAATTACCATTTACAACTTAAAATAATTTGGTTCGAATTCTTAATTTTATGCCATTATTTAAATTCTAACCATCATCCGATATGAACTGCCCACGTTGCCTAGGTACACTAACTATTAATAAGATTAAAGATATTAACACATCAATTGAGGTTGATGAATGCCAGCAATGTGGCGGAACCTGGTTTGACAAAAATGAGTTATCACAAATCGATACCATTATTGAACCTACATTGGTTGAAATCAGAAAGATACCCAACAAAAAGGAGCAGTATCAAAAGATGCGCTGTCCATCCTGCAACAACACTCCTCGTCTTGAAAAAGCAATCCACCCTCGTGACAAAAAGGTTGTAATTGATTATTGTCCTTATTGTAAAGGAATATGGCTGGATAAAGGGGAGTTGGAAGCTATCCAGAAAGAAAACTGGATTTTAACAATTGGTAAAATCTTCAAGCATTTAATTTCAGGTTCGTCAAGTAAATAATACTTCCTTTTTTTGGTCAAAGTTCGTTTGGTATGGTTTAATTCACCTATTCACATGACGACTGGTCTTTTTTATGGGATTAAAGCATTCTGTCTCATTTGATTAGATAAGCTCTTTTGTTTACTTTCGACCATATCAAACCGTAGCATATGTTTCGAACCCTGATTTTAATTGCTTCCTTTGCAATTCTAACTACTTATATTAGAGCACAGGAAGTACCTTATCATATCAGTAATAAAGCTGTGTATGATTTTATTGATGAGTTGGCCAATAAGGGTATTGTAGAAATCAATACGGCCATTAAACCATACTCTCGCTTAACTATTGCCAAAGCACTGCAGCAAGCTAATGGAGATCCTTCATTATCAAAACGTCAACAGCAAGAAGTCGAATTCTACCTCAAAGACTTTAACAAGGAGCTTACAATTGGTAAAGATTTTGACAAACGATTTGATATTTTTTATCACAGTGATTCTCTATTTAAAGTTACTCTTAACCCTATTCTCGGTGGACAATTCTACAACAATGGCGATAAAACAGAATATCATCGTTGGGGTGGTGCCGAGTTTTATGGATCAATTGGAAAGCATGTAGGTATTTATGGAAGTTTGCGCGATAATCATGAATCAAGATACCTGGGAAAAGACAGCCATGATGAGTACATCACCAAACGACCCGGATCAGTTTATAAAGGTGATAACCTGGATAAAGACTTCTCTGAAACCCGTGGTGGAATCACATACGCCTGGAAATGGGGATCACTTGGTTTACACAAAGACAATGTAATTTGGGGTAATGGCTATAGTGAGTCCATCATCTTATCAGGCAGGGCACCTTCTTTCGGCTATGTATCTTTTAAAATGAGCCCTGTTGAGTGGCTTGAATTTAATTACATGCATGGATGGCTGGTTAGTGAAGTGGTCGATTCATCTCGTACTTATACTGTATATAATGGTGACAGGGAAGTATATGCCAATAAATTTATCTCAACCAGTATGATTACTGTTAAGCCATGGAAAAAGATGTATATCTCGATTGGTAATTCAATCGTATATGGTGATGTGGGTTTTAATCCGGCTTTTGCAGTTCCGTTTTTATTCTATAAATCGGCCGATCATACTTACAATTCGTGGGATAACTGGGTTGGACACAATGCACAGATGTTTATCGATATAAGTAGTCGTCAGATTAAGAACCTGCATTTATACACTTCCATCTTCATTGATGAAATTGCACTAACAAAAATGTTTAACGAAGATGAATGGTCAAATGATATTGGAATTAAAGTGGGTGCGCGAGTGACTGATCTACTTCCTGATGTTTCACTAACTGCGGAATATACGCGTATTCGTCCTCTGACCTACGAACATTTTATTCCAACTATCACCTTTAAAAGCAATCGATATGTGCTTGGTAGTTACATGCGTGATAATGCCGAAGAGATATACCTGATGGCACGATATAAACCTATTCGCGGGCTTGATCTGCAAGCCAGTTATACCTTCATACGAAAAGGTAAAGATTACCAAAAGATATTTGACAATAACGAAGAAGATCTGCACCCTGAAATCAACCAGGATCAGGAAGAGATAAGGCGTGGACTTCCTTTCCTTAATGAAGAACGCTATAAAAGTCAGAGCATCAATTTCAAGGCTTCTTACCAAATTATAAATGATGGCTTTATTTTTATTGAAGCAACAAAGAACTCATTCAGCGGACCTGACATGGAGCTTTATACAAATCCGTATTTTCTCGAGGGAGATAACATCTTATCCTTTGGTATGAACTTCGGATTCTGATATTTTCCTTAATTTAACGCGATAGAAAATGGTATAATGGAACAGATAAGAATGGTAGATCTTCAGGCTCAGTACAAGCGACTTAAGCCTGAATTGGATAGCGCGATGAATGAAGTTGTGGAACAAACAGCTTTTATAAACGGACCGGCAGTTAAAACTTTTCAAACAGAACTTGAGAAATATTTAAATGTAAAACATGTCATTCCGTGTGCAAATGGTACGGATGCATTGCAGGTTGCGTTGATGGCACTTGGATTAAAAGAGGGCGATGAAGTAATAACCTCAACATTTACATTTATTGCCACTGTTGAAGTAATTGCTTTGCTCAAACTAAAACCTGTTTTGGTAGATGTTGACATTAACACCTTTACGCTTATTCCTGAGCAAGTTGAAGCTGCCATTACATCTCGAACCAAGGCCATTATTCCTGTTCATCTGTTTGGTCAGGGTGCCGACATGAATCAATTAATGGAAATAGCCGATAAGCATCAGCTAAAAGTTGTTGAAGATTCAGCTCAGGCAATCGGCAGTGATTACCAATACAAGAATAAAACAACTAAACTAGGTACCATTGGTGATATCGGATGTACATCTTTCTTTCCATCTAAAAACCTGGGATGTTTTGGTGATGGAGGTGCTTGTTTTACAAATGATGATCAATTGGCTGAGCAAATGCGAATGATCATTAATCACGGCTCTCAAAAAAAATACTACCACAAGATAATTGGTGTTAATTCACGTTTAGATACTCTGCAGGCATCCATATTGAGTGTCAAACTGAGAGAATTAGATGATTTTAATATTCGCCGGCGTAAAGCTGCTGATTTTTATGATGGTGCATTAAAGGATCATCCTGACATAATTATTCCTGTACGTACACAAGAATCATTTCATACCTTTCACCAATACACTTTACGTATAAAAAACGGGAAACGCGATGCACTTCAAAATTACCTTAAAGAAAAAGGAATTCCTTCTATGGTTTATTATCCTGTCCCATTACATCAGCAAGAAGCTTTTAAGCCATTTATGAATGGAGCGATTGAGTTACCTAATTCTAGTCTCTTATGTGAAGAGGTTTTATCTTTACCTATGCATACCGAGTTAAGCAATAAACAACTCTTATATATAACCGACGCCATTTTGGCTTTTTTCGAATAAAACTATGGAAAAGGAATATTTTGCACACGAAACAGCTGTTATAGACGAGAATTGCATCATTCATAAAAATGTTAAAATATGGCATTTCTCACACATAATGCCGGGTTGTGAAATTGGAGAAAACAGCAATCTAGGACAAAATGTTGTCGTTTCTCCTGATGTCAAGCTCGGTAAAAATGTAAAGGTTCAGAATAATGTTTCAATCTATACTGGCGTCATTTGTGAAGACGATGTTTTTTTAGGCCCATCAATGGTTTTCACTAATATCGTTAACCCAAGGAGTGCGGTTATTCGTAGAGATGAATACCTTAAAACAGTCGTTAAGAAAGGTGCTACTATTGGAGCCAATGCTACAATAGTTTGTGGTCACGACATCGGTGAATATGCATTTATCGGTGCCGGAGCTGTTGTAACCAAAAATGTTCCGGCCTATGCCTTGGTCGTGGGTAATCCATCAAAACAAATTGGTTGGATGAGTGAGTTTGGACATCGCCTGGAATTTAATACTGATGGAATTGCAACTTGCCCTGAAAGTAAAGAACAGTACAAATTAGTGAACAATGAGGTTGAGAAGGTTAAGTAAATGATTTCGATATCAAAGAAACCATTCTCTACTAATAATTTAGTTTACATTGGAAGGTGTAATGCCGAAATAATCAAATAGTATATACATAAACCATCCATAGAATTATAAAGCCAACAACTATGCTAAAAGAATTAATTGCCAAAGAGAAAAAGTTATCCGTAATCGGGCTTGGATATGTTGGACTCCCCATTGCATTGGAGTTTGCACGCAAGATTTCAGTTATCGGTTTTGACATTAAAGAAGGTCGTATCGAATTAATGCGTCAGGGAATAGATCCAAGTAATGAGCTAGAGGGTGAAGCATTTAAAGGTTGTGACATCCAATACACCAGTAACGCTGATGACTTAAAGGACGCTAGTTTTCATGTGGTTGCTGTTCCTACGCCAATCAACAATAATAACCTGCCCAATTTAACACCTTTGTTAAGTGCTACCAAAGCAGTTGGTAAAGCTCTGAAAAAAGGTGATTATGTTGTCTTCGAATCAACTGTATATCCTGGTTGTACAGAAGATGATTGTATTCCAATTCTGGAACAGGAGTCAGGCTTGAAACTAAACATCGATTTTAAAGTAGGTTTTAGCCCCGAACGAATTAATCCGGGCGACAAGGAGCATACATTAACCAAGATATTAAAGATAGTATCAGGAAGCGATGAAGAATCAGCTCAAGTCATTGAAGATGTGTACGCCAGCATAATAATTGCAGGAATTCATAAAGCCAGTTCAATTAAAGTAGCTGAAGCAGCCAAAATAATTGAAAATACACAACGCGATGTCAATATCGCATTAATGAACGAACTGTCGTTGATTTTTAACCGGATGGATATTAATACCTTTGAAGTACTTGAAGCTGCCGGTACTAAATGGAATTTCCTTAGATTCTTCCCTGGTTTGGTTGGTGGTCATTGTATTGGTGTTGATCCATATTATCTGACTTACAAAGCAAACGAACTTGGTTACCATTCAAAGATTATTACAGGCGGTCGTTTTATTAACGATTCTATGGGTGGGTACGTAGCCAAAACCACTGTTAAGAAGATGATTTCCAGTGGAAATAAGATCAACGGTGCTAAAGTACTGATTATGGGTGCAACCTTTAAAGAAAATGTGAGCGACATACGTAACTCGAAGGTTGCTGACGTGGTTAATGAATTAAAATCATTCAGTATTGATGTTGATGTGATTGATCCACATGCTTCATCTGAAGAAGTAATGCACGAATATGGATATGGTTTAATTGAGAAAGTAAGTGACAAATATAATGCAGTGATTGTTGCAGTTAATCATGATGAATATGCTCAATTGGATGAAGAGTATTTCAAATCAATTATGGTTGATGAAGGCATATTTGTTGATGTTAAAGGAATCTTCAGAGGAAAAATTAAGGATTTAACCTATTGGAGTTTGTAAGCTTATTCTTGTTATTGAATAATAAAAAACGGTGTATCTGAAATTATCTGATACACCGTTTATTCGTTCTGTAAACCACGTTATCTGGTCTACCTGCTCACTCTCATCATTACTTGCTGAATTCATAGTTGTATTTTTTATTTCCTGAAACCAAAGAAACCTGATAATCACCTGAAGGTAGGTTCGTCAAATCAAACATCCCTGAATAGGTCGATTCTGAAGGCAACTCTGAGTTATAAACTTCAGTTCCAAATTTATCATCAATGCGAATACTTAAGCTGGAATTATCAAAGTTCATATGACTTACATATAGCCTGTCGTCATCAACTCTGAAAAATGCTTTCAATAGTTCTGTGTCACTCATACTTCCATCAGTCAATACCAACTCATGATTTCTGATTGTGAACTTCTCGGTCGACGTTTCCTTTTTACCGGCTAGCTTAATGGTATAATCACCGTCTTTCAATGAAGTCAAATCAAATAACTTCTGAAATGAAGATGCACCACGAATTTTAGAGCTGCTATAAAGAATCGATCCTTCGTTATCAAATATCTTAATACGATAAGATTCCTCTTCATTGTACTGAGCAGTAATTACAGCATAATCCGTCTTTAAATACGAGCTGATAAAAATCTTTCCTTTTCCGAAGGCTCCTGTGGATAATAACGCCAATACGGCAACTGGCAAAACCCTCCTTAATACATTTACTCTTTTCATAGTAAAACAATTTAAATAGTTAATAATTTTAGTTGCCCCCCTCCTTGTAATGGGGTACGATGCAAAAGTAGAATGTTTTTTTAATTCAAATGTAAATTTAAAGGGGTTTGTTTGTTAAAAAAGTATAAACACATAAAACAACTGCTATTTTAAAGGGGTCTATATTTATTTTTCCATCTTTTGAGTGATTTTTCAGATAAAAATAGGGGGGGGGTACTTTATTTTTTTTCTGAAAATGCGGTTGCAATAAAGTTTTTTGGACAACCACTCGGACCATTCGCTCATTTTTACATTTTCCGGGAGATTGTAAAAACGAACTAAAAAATCTAAAAAACAGCTTCATTCATTAAGCAAGTGTTAAAAACAAACAAATTCCTAACATCAAATAACAATTGGATCAAATTCCAACCGCATTACTTTCGATTTAATAAGCAACTTCGTTTTTCAAGAGGTATAATCCAGACTGGGGTTGTACAAACACATTCTATCATTTCAGAATTTTTACTTTGCTTGCCTTTTATTTACTTTAGTCTTACCAATACTTATAACTATGGCATATCATAGAGACTATATAATGCGCATGATGGAAATGATGGCTGAAATGATTGCTATCTTTCTTGGTCTGATAAAAAAAGGTGATCTGCAACAGGCAAGAAAACAATTAAATCGTGCCTATCTGGATTTATTAAAACAAGATGCCTCTTTTTTTTTTTTTTTTTATATCGATTGTTTAACAGACGAATTAATCAGCAAACACAATTATACCAACAATCACCTGAAAGTACTCTCTGAATTATTCTTCGCAGAAGGAAAACTTCAGGAAAAACTCAATAACTCCCCGGAAGCAATAACAAACTATAAAAAGGCACTCCTCCTTTTGAATTTCATTGAACAAGAGGCTTCAACCTTTTCAATGACAGCCAATAATCGTAAAACATTGATCAAGTCAAGAATTCAGGAACTAACGATTCCATAAAAACAATTCAATTTCCATCTAATTTTGAAACAAATGATAAATGATAAACTAATACTTGAAATAGAAGAGTGGGCACAACACAAACTTTCTGAATGCGATGCCGGCCATGATTGGTGGCACATTGTACGCGTTCGCAATAACGCCAGATTAATTCATGAAAAAGAAGGTGGTGAATGGCATATTATCCTGCTGGCTGTTCTACTTCATGATATTGCTGATGATAAATTCTTTGACGAAGTTGAAGCATTAATGCTTATTGAAAAAAAATTACAAGAGGTAAATATTCCATCAACAACTATTGATCACGTTATTCGGATCATCCAGCATATGTCATTTTCAAAACAATGGATCGATTCTGGTTTTTCATCTGTAGAGCTAAATGTTGTACAAGATGCCGACAGGTTAGATGCAATTGGAGCAATTGGTATCGCCAGGGCATTTAGCTATGGCGGGCACAAAGGCCGTGATTTTTATAACCCCAATATTGCTCCTCAACAATTTACAGACTCTGAAAGTTATCGAAACAACAGCAGTCATACAATAAATCACTTTTATGAGAAGTTATTACAGTTAAAAGACCTGATGAATACTAAGACTGCTAAAAAGATGGCACAGGAGCGTCATCGTTTCATGGAGCAATACCTTAAGCAATTTTTTAAAGAGTGGGGTGACTAATGTTTCTCTAAAATGAGTTAATTTCACCCTTTCTTAAAAACCCGAAATTCGCATGGTTGCTAAAAAGAAAACAAGTTCAAAAACATCTAATAACAGGAACAAAGGCACTTCGAAAAAGAAAACAACCAATAATAAGAGCTTTAAGAAACGACTCATCATTTTTGGTTTGAAGGCTGGTGCATTTGGCATTACTGGTATATTTATTTTCTGCCTGCTTGTTTATCTTGGACTTTTTGGCGCACTACCTACTGAAGCAGAATTATCAAAAATTCAGAATCATTCGGCATCGGAGGTGTATTCGATCGATGATAAACTAATGGGGCGGTATTATGTAGAACATCGTCTAACCATAGATAACGATCAAATCTCTCCTTTTGTAAAAGATGCCCTTGTTGCTACCGAAGACAGTCGCTTTTTTGAACATAACGGGCTGGATATTGTCAGCCTTGGCCGTGTGATTGTGCGCACCATTATTTTTGGTGACAAGGCACAAGGTGGCGGAAGTACAATCAGTCAGCAATTAGCTAAAAACCTATACCCACGTATGCGATTGGGTTTTCTGACCTTGCCGGTTGGTAAAACTAAAGAGATATTCACAGCTGCCCGTTTGGAAAACGTTTATTCCAAGGAAGAAATACTAACACTTTATCTTAATACAGTACCTTTTGGAGAAGACATTTATGGTATTGAGATTGCCTCACAACGCTTCTTCGGTAAAAAATCACGTCAGTTAAATCCCGCTGAATCTGCAACCCTCGTCGGTATGCTGGCTGCTAATACAGCTTATAGTCCCAGGTTAAATCCTGAAAAGAGCATGAAACGCCGTAACATCGTTTTAAAACGCATGCATGAACATGGTACTCTATCTGAAAACGAATATCTAAAGTGGAAACAAAACAAAATAAAGCTTAATTACCATCGCATCGATCACAATACGGGAATAGCTCCTTATTTCAGAGAAAAAATTCGGATACAGGTACAAAATATTCTTGAAGAAAAATATGGTGATGAATATGACATTTATTCCGATGGACTAAGAATTTATACAACCATTGATGCTCAACTACAAGATTATGCTGAAAAAGCAGTTGATCAGCAAATGAAACGACTTCAGGATGAGTTTAACCGTCATTGGAAGGGGCGTTCAGCTTGGGCCAAACATCCGCAAGTATATACCAATGCATTACGAAAATCGCGACGGTACCTTAAGATGAAGGAAGCAGGGCAAACTGAAGAAGCCATTTTTAAAGCCATGGAGAAAAAAGTACCCATGACCATATTTACGCACAATGGCGAAAAAAAGGTTGAGATGAGTCCGGTTGATTCAGTTAAACACTACCTGATGCTATTAAATACAGGATTTGTGGCGATGAATCCGCGCAACGGACATGTGTTAACCTGGGTTGGCGGTATCGACCATAAAACCTACCAATACGATCACGTGACCTCTCGTCGACCTGTTGGCTCAACCTTTAAACCCATTGTTTATGCTGCTGCTTTGGAGGACGGTGTCTCTCCATGTGATTTTATCTCCAACGAACAAGTGGTATATGAAGATTACGATGATTGGAATCCAGGCAATAGCAATGGTAATCATGAAGGATATTACTCTGTAAAAGGCGGCTTGGCCAATTCGGTTAATACTGTTAGCGCCAAGCTTATTACACAAATTGGTGTTGATGAAGTTGTTGATCTGGCCGAAGATATGGGTATCGAAGAAGATATTCCTAATTACCCCTCAATAGCTCTGGGGACAGCTGAACTATCATTATTGGATATGGTTTCGGCTTACACCACTTTCCCAAACTATGGTCGACCTGTTAAACCGGTTATGCTGCTGCGCATAGAGGATAAAGAAGGAAAGGTATTATTCGAAAATGAAGGGAATATTCCTGAAGATGAAGTTTATGACGATAACGTGGCTTACTTTATTGTCGAATTAATGCGAGGTGTGGTAGAACGCGGAACCGGAAATTCACTCCGTAAGGTGTTTGGGCTAAAAAGCGAACTGGCCGGCAAAACAGGTACTACACAAGATAACTCGGATGGGTGGTTCATTGGATATACACCAAATATTGTGGCCGGTGCATGGGTTGGCAACGATCAACCAAGCATTCGTTTTCGTTCAACAGCATTAGGGAGTGGTGGTCATATGGCTCTACCTATTTTTGCACGATTTATGCAACGGTTGGAAAAAGATCGTAGCAGATATCAATACCATAAGGGTTCTTTTTATGTGGTTCCTTCGCGTTTGCAACGCCAGCTTGTTTGTGATGATTACTCAGAAACAGATCCTGATAAAAACTTTTTCGATAGTTTACTTGAAGGCTTTGACCGCCCTGATTCACTTAAGCTGAAGCGCCAGCAAGAACGCAAAGCCAAACGGGAAGAACGCAAGAAAACTGATCATCGCTCAGTGCTTCAAAAAATGAAGGATCTGTTTAAAAAGAAATAGATTCTTTACGGGGAGTAAGGCTTTCGTGATACAAATAATGACTGTCACTTGAAGAAAGAAAGTGATTGTTATATGATGAATGCTTCCCCGGAAAAAAGAAGCTAATTGTTATACCATTATTGCTTGCTGTCTGAAAGAAAGAAGCGATTGTTATATAATAAAAACTTCCCCGAAAAAAAGGGAAGTAATTGTTATATCATTATTGCATGTCGTCTGAAGAAAGGAAGCAATTGTTATATGGTTAAAGCTTTCCCGGAAAGAAAGTACTTTTTATTGCTATGACAATTGGGTCACTTACAATGATGCTCTATATTCATATAACAATAAAATGTAACGGATATCCTACGAATCAAACTCGGTTTTAATATCTGCCGTAAACTGCCGTATTTGTTGCTCATTGTCTTTAGGGCAAACCAGTAATGCTTTATCTGACTGAACAACAATGTAGTTCTTAAGACCTTGTATAACCCCAAACTTTCCTTTTGGCAGATGAACTACACTATCTGCTGTATCGTAAAGAAGTACTTTTCCGCTTAACACGGCGTTGTTATCATTGCATTTATCAGAGTTATCATGCAAAGAAGTCCATGTTCCCAAATCAGACCAGCCAAAATCTACTATCTGTACATATACATTATTGGCTTTCTCCATTACCCCGTAATCAATTGATATATTGCGGCAATCAACATAGGTATCATAAAGAGCCTTTTCTTCTGTTTCCTTTCCAACTGACGGATAAAATTCTTCAAACAAAACGGACACTTCTCTCAGGTGCTTTGCAAAGGCTTTTTCAATACTCTTGAGAGACCAGATAAAGATTCCTGAATTCCAGAAAAACTCACCACTTTCGAAAAGAATCTTTGCCATTTCAAGATTTGGCTTCTCAGTAAATGTTTTGACTTTATTAAAATCATCAGGCAGGCCATTTTCTTCTTCAATCTGTATATATCCGTAACCAGTCTCGGGACGGCTTGGTTTAATTCCTAAGGTTAGCAAGATATCTTTATCATCTACAAAATCGAGTCCGCTGATAATGTTTCTACGAAACTGTTCTTCGTTAATAATTAGATGGTCGGCTGGTGTCACAACAATATGAGCATCCGGGTCTTTTCTTTTTATAAGGGCATTTGCATATGCAATACATGGAGCTGTATTCCGTCTGAGAGGCTCTGCCAGCACCTGTTCCTGGTTTAATTCAGGAAGCTCATTAAGAACCAGATCTTTATAATTTTTACTAGTGACAACATATATATTCTCCTTCGGGCATATGGGACTAAATCGCTCGAAAGTTTGACGGATTAATGATTTTCCGGTGCCAAGAATATCCAGAAATTGTTTTGGAGTTTGAGTTGTGCTGAGTGGCCAAAATCTGCTACCTACCCCACCAGCCATAATAACACAGTATATTTTGCTGCTCATAGATTTGTTTATTTACAAATACTAATGTCGTATCTTTCTACCGTTATCGGATTATTATTACTTTTATCTCACTAAATTAAGGACTATTTTCCATATCGCAATGAGAATATTTTATCACCTTGGATGTTACGCCCTATTTTTGAAAAAAGTATTTGGAAAGCCTGAAAAGCATTCAATCTTTGCCAAACAAATTGTACGTGAGGTTGATAAGCTGGGCATCGATTCCTTAGGTATAGTCATGATTATCTCTGTATTTATGGGGGCGGTAATTACTTTACAAACAGCATATAATATCGACCTGCCTATTATTCCAAAATATACAGTCGGACTGGCAGCACGCGACTCTATTCTGCTTGAGTTCTCGTCAACTATTGTAGGACTGATTCTGGCCGGTAAGGTTGGGTCTAATATTGCCTCTGAAATTGGCACCATGCGTGTTACCGAACAAATAGATGCCCTTGAAATAATGGGGATCAACCCTGCAAGTTATCTTGTATTGCCAAAGGTGGTTGCATTTGTATTCATTATTCCGGCATTGGTAATAATTAGTATGGGTGTTGGTATATCGGGCGGTTACCTGGCTGGTTCAATTACCGGAGAAGTGCCCGGCCCTGAATATATATACGGTATTCAATATGCTTTTCAACCATTTTATATTATTTATGCACTCGTCAAGGCTGTTGTTTTTGCATTTATAATAGCAACCATATCAGCTTACTGGGGATACAATGTACAAGGCGGAGCTCTTGAAGTTGGTAAAGCCAGTACCAAGGCCGTTGTTTCAAGTAGCGTACAAATTTTATTATTTAACCTGATTCTTACTCAACTACTGTTGGCATGATTGAAGCTATTGATGTACATAAATCGTTTGGTGACAAAGAAATTCTAAAGGGTATATCAACCACTTTTGAGAAAGGTAAAACGAATCTTATCATTGGTCAGAGTGGTTCGGGTAAAACAGTACTGCTAAAATCATTGGTTGGCTTGCACGATATCACTTCGGGTGATATTCGTTATGACAACAAAAGCTTCTTATCCCTGGACAGTGCCAGTAAGAAACGACTGCGACAAGATATAGGTATGTTATTTCAGGGTTCTGCTCTGTTCGATTCGTTAACGGTTGAAGAAAATGTGCGCTTCCCTCTTGATATGTTTACCGATTGGAGCGAAGAGGAACGACGTGAGCGCGCTAATTTTTGTATTAACAGGGTTAAGCTGGAAAATGCCAATGATAAATATCCATCAGAGATTAGTGGCGGAATGCAGAAACGTGTAGCCATTGCACGTGCTATTGCACTAAATCCCAAATACCTGTTTTGTGACGAACCCAATTCTGGCCTGGACCCACGAACAGCCATTGTAATTGATGAACTGATTCATGAAATCACAAAAGAATTTGGTATGACCACAATTGTTAATACTCATGATATGAACTCAGTAATGGGTATTGGTGAGAATATCATCTTTATCTACCAGGGACATAAACTTTGGGAGGGAACTAAAGACGATATCTTTCATGTAGAAAACAAAGAGCTTGAAGATTTTATTTTTGCCTCCAAGCTCTTTAAAAAAGTGCGTGATAATAACATGTAGCAACCCAAATATGGGCTGCCAACGTTCTATCCTATTTCCTTAAGTCATATTGCATATCGTATTTAAGCGGGTGATCCAATGATGCCTCCTTATTGATTGGATCTGCTATTAATGGTTTGATCGCTTTTAACTGCGCTTTAGCAGGGGCTACTCCTGTTAAATGCGTTAACGCTAATGCCAGAAAATCCTCATTTACATCACCCAAAGGAAATACTTCACCTGCATCCAGAAAATCTACTCGTTCTTTATCGGGTATCAAACCAATATTATAGTTGATTGAGTTATTTTTATTTTCTGCTCGCATAACAATAGGTTGTATAGCCCATGAATGTTCCTTATCAGGATCGCTTAAGGTGATTGAACCATAATATTTCCCATGTGTTTGCTCTCCTATATGATAAACTTCCATATGCGGATCGAGACCATAAATAACCATTTCACTGGCAGAAGCCGTTTTAAATGTTGACAAAACAACCACTTCACTTAAATTCAGATTATTGACATTTTCTTCTAAACGATCGACATAAAAATCAGTCTCATCGGGATACTCTTGATTAAAATAATTGGTCAGGTTTTGATTGTAACTCGTGCGAAGCAGAACATCACCCGCTCTATCGGCTGGTGCAATCAAACTACTAAGTAGAATAGCCGAACTTACAGAGCCTCCACTGTTATATCGTAAATCAAGCACTAATTTGTCAACTCCCTGATTCTTAAAGTTGGTAAATACGCTCTCCAATTGATCATCATAATCAGCTACAAAAGAGGTGTATACCAGATAGCCTACATTATAGCCTCCATGCCTAATTACTTTGCTCATCAAGATTGGATTACTCTGCCATTCAACAGCAGCTAGATTAACCGATGGTGTTTCGTCAGTAATTGATAAATCCTGATTAAGAATACCAAAAGTAATGGTGTAGGAATCTTTATTCAACAACTCTGAGTAATTAGAAGTTGTAAGCTGTTTTCCATCAATCTTGTGAAACATACGACCACGATAAACTCCTCCAGCTAAATCAGCCGGTGATCCAGGTTCAACATATTCTATAAATCCAATTACATCCTCCGATTCTTGCTTTAACTTGAATAACCGTATGGAATGTCCCATGGATTTACTAATGCCGGAAAAGTAATCATTCAAAGCATCTATATCATCGGTAATAAAAGACCACTGATCAACCTCATCATACAATAGCTTATCAAAATATTTTTGCGTATCTGGTTCTTTTCTGTAGTTGATATTAGGCATTTTATCATTCCAGAAATACGCAAACTTCATATTTTCGTCAACAAATTTGTTAATTTTTAATACTTCCGGTGAAATTGAATCATCTTCATCGCATGAACTGAACCCAATGAGGAATGTTACTAAAATTAGCAGTATTCTTATGTCTGGTCTTTTCATTCTTAATGGTTTTAATTAGAATTACACCAATAAAACTAATAAATAGACTTTATATTATATCAACCAATAAAGAAATCTTGTGGTTCAAAACACTAAATACTATCTCATTTGGCCTAGGTGGCTGACTAAAATACCTGATCAACAACAAGCTAAAATACACCTCGGCTGGATGAAACTCATCTACACCTGTGCACCACATATCTTATTGAAAGAGAAACGTGTATTACCTAATGCTTCTATTCCATTAATCAAACGGCTTACAGCTAATAAGACTTACCCTTTCAAAAACGGTCAACAAGCCACAACAAAAGGTTCTGTAGTATGGACCGATTATGGTGTACATCACTGGCCATTGGCTTTATACCTGCTATCAATCAGCACAGATGAGGATATTAGTTCCATTGAAAACTTGGTTATTGATCAACCCAATTGGCATGGGATTACGGATATCATCCGTCAGAATGGAAAGGTTAATACCCCTGTGGAAATGGATGAGCTGGATCGCTGGTACGACGAAATAAGTGCCACACATATTCGACCTGCCGGTTACCATGAACTCTATAGATGGTTAGGCGGTGATATCAGAGAAATCGGTTATAAGGCCTTTGACCATTTTATGAATGATCGTAATGGAGAAGTAGCCTGGCAAAAGGCTATCGAAGAACATTTGAAAAAGCTGTCCAATCTACCCAATGAAATCCGACAAAAGCTATTTACAAATTTTATAAATGATATAATAAAGCAATAAAGCTCTACCCTTTTTTGTCATTATCGTTGCAGCCTTTTACTTTTGAGAACAAAACATCGAACAATGATTACATACGAACAGATACAAGCAACTTCCGACTATCTAAAATCAGAGGGCATTGAAAATCCTCAACTTGGTATTATCCTTGGAACCGGATTAGGCGGTTTAGTCAGACACATCTCTATATTAAAAGAAATCGACTATGCCTCTATCCCTAACTTCCCTGTTTCAACAGTTGAATCACACAAGGGTAAATTGA
The DNA here is from genome assembly GCF_982718395.1 of Carboxylicivirga sp. Lineage (NCBI taxonomy): Bacteria > Pseudomonadati > Bacteroidota > Bacteroidia > Marinilabiliales > Marinilabiliaceae > Carboxylicivirga > Carboxylicivirga sp. The sequence continues at coordinate 7,395 of NZ_CEXQWX010000094.1, read as the reverse complement.
TCTATGGCGAACTTGAAGGGAAAAAAGTATTGGCCATGCAAGGCCGGTTTCATTATTACGAAGGCTATAACATGCAGCAGATTACCTTGCCGGTAAGGGTCATGAAACTGTTGGGTATAGAGCACCTACTTATTTCCAATGCCGCTGGAGCAGTTAATCTCAACTACAAAAAAGGCTCGCTAATGCTGTTGGACGATCATATTAATCTGTTACCTGAGAATCCATTGACAGGTAAAAATATAGATCAGATGGGGCCACGCTTCCCAGATATGAGTCAACCGTATGATAAAAAACTGAACAGCCGACTCGAACATGCAGCCATTGATGAAGGTGTAACACTGCACAAAGGTGTCTACGCCTCGGTACCTGGCCCAAACCTCGAAACACGTGCCGAATATCGTTACATTAAGGTTATAGGTGGTGATGCAGTTGGTATGTCAACAGTACCTGAAGTAATTGTAGCAAATCATATGGGCTTGCCGTGCGCCGCCGTGTCGGTACTTACTGATGAATGTGACCCTAATAATCTTCACCCGGTTAGTCTTCAAGAAATATTAGACGTTGCTGCTACTGCCGAAAAAGGCCTTGTGAAAATATTCAAAAAGCTTATTGCTGAGTTGTAGGAAAACCTCAATAAATCATAATTAATGCGCTATTAATTACAAGGAGTTGGATTGCTATCTAAAGCAATCCTCAACATGGATAGAATACAAAAAGGATCACATCTTTTAGGAATATTCCTTTAAAGATGCGATCCTTTAAATTTTCATAACTTACAACGATTACTTATTCTGAATCGCCATAATTCGGCTAATGTATTTACCCAGAATATCAAATTCGATATTGATGGTTGAACCCACTTCAATTTGGTGGAAGTTAGTGAAATCGTATGTATACGGAATAATTGCTACCGAGAACTGATCATCTTTACTGTTAACCACTGTCAAGCTAACACCGTTAACTGTTACTGAACCTTTCTCAACTGTCATATAACCTTCGGCAGCTTTCTCTTTGTCAATCACATATTGGAAAGTAAAATACCAACTTCCATCCGCCTCTTTTACATCAATACACTTGGCTGTCTGATCAACATGCCCCTGAACAATATGGCCATCCAAACGACCGTTCATAATCATGCTACGTTCCAGATTCACTTTATCACCAATCTTTAATAAACCCAAATTTGACTTTTCAAGGGTTTCTTTAATGGCCGTTACCGTATACGTTTTGCCTTCTTTTTTCACTACCGTTAAGCACACGCCATTGTGAGCAATGCTCTGATCAATTTTTAACTCATCGGTAAATGAGCACTCCAACATTAAATGAAGATTTCCTTTATCTTGCTCTAAGCCCACAACTGTTGCGGCTTCTTCTACAATACCTGAAAACATTTTAAAGCTCTTTTTGTTAGAAACTATCTGATTATCTGAACCGCTAAAATACAGATATTATTCGTATTTTTCGGAGCTCGATTGGTAAATCAGTGATGACCATTATCAACAACTAATTTCGGATACCATGACAACAGTTAAGACAAAATACCTGGGTGGACTGCGAACGGAAAACATTCATCTTCAATCGGGAGCTAAAATTATAACCGATGCTCCTTGCGATAACAGAGGTAAAGGTGAATCCTTTTCACCAACCGATATGCTAGCGACGGCTTTAGGTAATTGTATCCTAACCATCATGGGCATTAAAGCCATGGATAATAACATCGATATTGAAGGCACCGAATTGGATATCACCAAGATCATGGCTGAGAATCCTAGACGGGTAGCAGAAGTAATAATCGAATTTAACTTCCCCAAAAAGAATTATAGCGAAGAACAAAAGGCACTGATTGAAAATGTAGCTGGCACAAGCCCGGTTCCATTAAGCATTCATCCCGACCTGAAACAAACCATTCAGTTTAACTGGTAAATCGACTCTATGATTTTAGTGACCGGTGGAACAGGATTGGTGGGTTCGCATTTACTTAACAGGCTAATTAATGATGGTAAGAAAGTTCGCGCCCTGTACCGTGCTGAAAACAGCAAAACAATAGTCAAAGACATATTTGCTCATTACAACACCCAAGGTTTTGACTCCATTGAATGGATCGAAGGTGATTTGATGGATTATTTCTTGCTGCGTGATGCCATGAAAGATGTCAACACTGTGTATCATTGTGCGGCTATGGTTTCTTTTAAGCCCAGTGATCGTGGCGCCATGTTTCATATCAATGTGGAAGGAACCGCCAACCTGGTTAACGCAGCCATTGAGTGCCAAATAGCACGCTTCTGCCATGTTAGCTCCATTGCGACACTTGGTAAGTCACAAAACGGAGAATTGATCGATGAAACTTCTTTCTGGCAGATTGATGATAACCACTCAGTATATTCACAAAGCAAATTCAGAGCCGAAATGGAGGTATGGCGTGGCACTAAAGAAGGCTTAAAAGCAGTTGTGGTAAACCCTTCGGTAATTATTGGACCATGCCATCCTGATAAAAGTTCTGGACAGTTAATATCAGCGCTCAGCAAAAATATGACATTTTATACCGATGGCGGTACTGGCTTTGTGGATGTACGTAATGTGATAGATGCCATGGTAGAATTAGCTCAATCAGATGCTTTAAACGAACGGTTTATAGTTAATGGAGAGAATCTGAGATATAAAGAGTTGATGCAAACTGCTGCAGATGTGTTCAGCGTCAAAGCACCTAACATAAAAGCCAATCGCCTCCTAACTGGTATCGCCTGGCGTCTCGAACGACTGAAGTATATGCTTTGGGGTAAAGAACCCAAGATGACGAAGGAGACAGCTCGTACCTCACAGAATCAATCCAGATATTCATCAGCAAAGTTGAATGATGTGGTACCTATGAGAGTTTACTCTGTAAAAGAGGCTTTGGAGAATGTTGCGAGTTTTGAGCTAGGTTCATAATTACTCATCGGATGACTATAACAATCAGCTAATAGTCATCCGATGAGTAAATAAAGACAACCCGCCTATACCCGGCTTACCAATTCTTTAATCACTTTAGTCATTTTAGGTTCGGCTGCTGCTGCTACTTCCTGTACTTCTTCGTGCGATACCTCAACAATTTGTCCTGGTACACCCGAATCAGTAATAATTGAAATACCAAAGCACTGCATATCCATATGACGAGCCACAATTACTTCAGGCACTGTTGACATACCAACAGCATCAGCACCCAAAACACGGAACATCTTATATTCAGCTGGTGTTTCAAAGGTCGGACCGGTTGTTCCTACATAAACACCTTCTTTCAGATCGATATTATTCTCGTTTCCTATCTCTAAAGCTAGTGCAGTTAGTTTTTTGCTGTAAGGTTCACTCATATCTGGGAATCGAGGACCTAATTTGTTTTCATTTCTACCGATTAAAGGATTATCACCAAACATGTTAATGTGGTCATTTATTACCATGATATCACCCACTACATATTCAGGATTTAAACCTCCACTGGCATTAGACACAAAGAGCGTATTAATACCCATCTGCTTCATCACTCTAACGGGGAAGGTCACTTGTTTCATATCATATCCTTCATAGTAATGAAAACGTCCTTGCATAGCCAGGATAGGGACTTCGTTGATGGTTCCAAAAATTAGACGTCCACTGTGTCCTTCCACAGTAGATACGGGAAAGTTTGGAATCTCTTCGTATGAGATTGATTTGTCGATTTTTATTTCTTCAACCAGACCACCAAGGCCGGTTCCTAATATTATTCCAATTACGGGCTTAAGATCACTCTGCGACTTTAAGAAGTCAGCAGTTGTCTGAATGGTTTGTAACATAGTTGTGTATTCTATTTTCAAATTGTTTTTCTTCATTAAAAAGCACCTTAAGCTCAATGGGTATATACCAGCTTTTAGCTCTTATATCTTCGGGCAAATGATCGAAACGCACAGCATCTTTCTCAGTGGTTATAATCACACTATTATCATTCTGACTTATCATTGTCCTTATGGCATCTACATCTCTTTTTATGAAATGATGATGATCAGGATAAGTCAATGTATCCTCAAGCTTAAAATGCTGTTTTAGGTGACTAAAAAATCCTTCTGGCCTTGCTATTCCAGCTAATCCAACAATGTGTGTGTTAAGTTCCAATGAACGGTTACTTTGTTCCACAGGTTGAACCTTACCATAATCAATACTGGTAAAGTACACTTCCTGGTTTATACCTGGATTTATTTTCTTCAACCAAAGACTTCGTTCTTCTTCAGACAAGGTATGGGGGCATTTATTAACTACAATCACATCGGCACGCTTTTGTCCTGCTCTGGTTTCCCTCAATTCACCTGCAGGGAATGGACAATCCTTCCATAAAGGGCGATTGTAATCAATCACCAACAATGAGAGCCCTGGTTTCACATAACGATGTTGATAGGCATCGTCCATCAGCACTACACTTGTTTGCGTATTTTTCCTGATCAGTTCCATACCCTCTACACGCTTTTCTGCCACACAAACATTCACCATTGGGAACTTTTTCCAGACTTGAAAAGGTTCGTCACCAATGGTAGCGGCTGAGCTCCCTTCGTTTGCCAATAAAGCTCCCTTTGTATGCCGCTTATAGCCACGACTTAATAACGTCAATTTATAATCGTCCTTTAAAAGTCTGATTATATACTCAGTTAATGGCGTTTTACCAGTTCCTCCCACTGTTATATTCCCAACTGATATAATCGGCGTCGTGTAGCTTTGTTCAGTCAAAACTCCTATATCGAATAGCTTATTTCGAACAGTGGTAACTCCGCCATAAAGCCAACTAAAAGGATATAAAAGCTTCCTAAATTTCATGTATTAATGTTTTCATTCTGTGTTGCCAAATGGAACACACAAGAATTCTTAAAATTAGAATCTACTTGTTCGTTTCATTATAACATTTCAATCTGACACAAAAACAGGCTGCCTTATCAGGCAACCTGCCAATTTCATTTTTATATCTGATTATTTTATTTCCAAATTATACGGTATTCTTGCTTGAATTTGGTAACCATTTTTCAAATTCTCCAATGTCTGGATATACTTGTATTCTTCTCCCATTAAAGACTTGCCGACAAACATACGCGCTTCGCTCGTTAATTCTTTCATAAATTGCTCAATCGGATCTTCAGCTTTAGGTAGTTCAACGATACGGCTCTCTTCCAAATCTACAGCTTTCTTAGCCAGTTCTATAGCTCTATTTAATCCACCAATCTCGTCAACTAAATCAATATCCAAAGCATTAACGCCGCTCCAAACACGCCCCTGTCCAATCTTATCAATCGCCTCTTTGGTAGTCTCTCGGCCATCAGCACATCGGCCAATAAATGTATCGTATCCTTTCACAATATATGCTTGTAGTAATTCTTTCTCTTCCTTGCGGAAAGGACGCGTAATACTAGGCATATCGGCAAACTCATTAGTTTTAACCCCATCAAAGCTGACGCCAATCTTTTTAGTCAGTTTCTCGGCGTTTGGTATCATTCCAAAAATACCAATGGAACCTGTCAAGGTAGTTGGGTTAGCGATAATCTTATCAGCAGCACACGAAATATAATATCCACCTGATGCAGCATAGTTACCCATTGAAACAATCACTGGTTTCGTTTCTTGCGCCAACTGTACTTCACGCCATATGATCTCTGAACCAAGTGCTGAACCTCCTGGTGAATTCACGCGAAAAACAATGGCTTTAATTGAACTATCACGACGAGCTTTACGAATAGTTTTCGATAATTTATCAGACTTTATACCATCTGATGATGTCCCGTCTATATCACCTTCAGCGTATATTACCGCAATCTTATTTTTAATAAAGCCTTTCCCATTAGATACATAAACTTTGGCATACTTGCTGCTTTTAACAGCTTCCAAGTCATCATCACCTTCAACACCAATCAGCCCTTTCAACTCACTAATCACCTCATCTTTATATTTCAAACCATCAATCAAGCCTGACTCCATTAGCATTTCATCACTTCTGAACATCGGCATTTCATCAGCCAATTCCGATACCTTAACAGGTGTTAATCCGCGAGCTTCTGCAATACCATCCTTTACATGATCCCACATTGAATTAAGGTATACTTCTGTTTGCATACGTGCCGGGTCACTCATTTCTTCCAAAAGAAACGGTTCAACAGCTGATTTAAACTTGCCGTGCTTAAAAACCTGTACCTCAACTCCAATTTTCTCCAATGCTTTTTTAAAGAAGGTACGTTCGGCGTACATTCCTTTTAACTCCAACATACCTGATGGATTCAGATATACTTTATCAGCTACCGAAGCTAGGTAATATGCTTTCTGAGTATAAATTGGAGCAAAGCTATAGATAAACTTACCTGATGACTTAAAATCAACTAATGCATTCCTGATTTCTTCAATAGTTGCATAACCGGTCTGTATCATTCCTGATTCCAATACAATACCAGATATGTTTTCATCTCGCTTAGCCTTTTCTATATTCTTCAGTAATCGGTTTAAGCCTTCAGGTGAAGGTTCTCCGGTAATCGAAGAAATTGCATCAGCAAAAGGATCATCAACTATTCGATCAACAATTGGTCCATTCAGATCCAATAACAAAATAGTATTTTCGCTTATCTTTGTTTCTTTATCACCAAAAGCAGCCATTGCCGACAACATGCTAAAAAGAATTATCAATAACATAAAAGCAGCTACAATACCGCCAGCAAAAGTTGCTAATAAATATTTGAAAAATTTTACCATAATGATAGAATTGAGTTTAGTTGTTGAAACGTTCAACAGCATTCAAACAAAAGTATTAAAAAATACTTACAATTTTATCTCTAAATAAAGTGACAAATATAGCAAACCATTTGGTCGGTTTTCATTTATAAATCATTAAATTTTAATATGTCCCGTCAAATTTTATTGTTAGGTGGAAATCAAGGAGATATTATACAGAACCTAAAACAATCTGTCATTCTTCTCAGTAAACAACTTGGTCGGCCTGTTTTGCAATCAGTCTATTACGAAAGTGAGCCATGGGGTTTTGAGGCATCACAGAACTTTATCAACCAGGTAGTTGAATTTCGCTCTAATATTGAACCTATTGATTTACTTAACTTCACGCAAAAAACAGAAAAAGAATTAGGCAGAAAAGAAAAAACCGGAACTCAGTATGAATCCCGGCCAATAGATATTGATATTTTATTTATCGACAGCAAGCAAATTAACTTGCCTAGATTAATTGTTCCTCATCCTAAACTTCACGAACGTCGTTTCACTCTATCACCACTTATGGATCAGTGGTCGGAATTTAATCATCCGGTATTGAATAAATCTATCAAACAATTATCGATCGAATGTCCGGACCAAGGTGCCCATAACAACACTCCTTAATAACCATACTTGATTCTAATATCTCTATACTCA
>NZ_CEXQWX010000093.1:0-24318 GCF_982718395.1 Carboxylicivirga sp. | reverse complement strand
GCTTGTTATTACCAAATATATTATGCTGTTGTAACCAAAACTGATACCATTCAGTGTATGTACCGGCAGGCGACCAGGCAGGAACCGAATATGGTCCCCAATGAATAAAAATACCAAACTTAGCATTTCCAAACCATTCCTGAGTAGGCCTTTGATCCAGGCTTTCCCAGTTAGCTTCATAATTTTGTGCATGTGCTAAAAACGTTACACAAAAACATAAATTCAATAATAAAAATCTCAAATTCATTTTAAAGTATTTTAATAAAAATTGACACCGTAATAAATAGCAAATCATTACAACTCGATATAAAATATCTTTAGCTTGCTTTTCTTTTCGCTTTTTTTAACTGGCTATAACTCGAGGGGTTAACATTCATATTAAAATACCCCAAGCCATTCAACCTGGGGTATTGTCAATCGCTTAATAATTGAAAAATGTTAATTATTGCATACTGGTTAATATAACAGTACCCTGTGAATTACCATTTTTAAATAATTCTAATTTGAATTTCCATGGGCCCACATAATCGTCAACAACTGTTATAGGTTGTGTTTTATCAATTATATGATCATCGCAGGGCGACCAAGGGCCGTTTGGCTCGTTCCATACCATCATGCTATATGAATATACATCATTGTTGCCATCCAACCAGTTCTGATAATTAAAGTATGGCATAATTTCAATATTAAATTGTTCATAATAGGCTACAGGACTAATTTTTATGGCACAATCATCTAAATAAAAGATATGCTCACCATAGCCATTCGAACTGTCTGAATCATTAATTGTACCAACAGCATTAAGTGATACGACGCTATAAATAAATAGACTTAATAACAACGTTACCCTTTTCATACTATAAAATTTATAAGCGTTATATTTAATATTCAGCAACTATTTCACCAGTAAAATATAGTTCGTTCATACCAATGTCCGGATTCGTCCCATGAAAATTATCAATGAAAACAATACGAACATATTTAACCGCTGTTTCATCAGTAATTTCTTGGGTATAACCTGTACTTACAGTATTATCACCTTGCTCATCGATTAACAGTTTCCAACCTTTTTCAATCGACTCTGCTTGCCATGCTGCAAAATTCTCTTCTTTTTTTGCTGCTACCTTTTCAGGATCGGCCTGATCTTCTTCACTTAATGATGAAACATCATGAATATCTGTTGTTGTTGCCACATCAAAAATATCCTCATCATCACCAATACCCCAAACCTGATAAACTCTTGGGGTTATAAAAGGCCATGAAAACCCAACAACTCTATATTTGGTCAGGATAGCTTTCACACCAAGATCCAAAGTAATAAAGGATGGTTTAGGATTATTATTATGCAAGTAAGCCTTTTTAGTTGCATCATCACCATCCCATACGCTATACCAATCCTTCTCATTATCAGGAACAGTAGGATCGTACCTTGGTATATCCATCTGTAAGTTAACCAATTCAAATAAGGTTTTATCTAAAGCAATTGCTTTAGGAGCGGTATAGGTAACAATATCACTATATATTGTATCAATAGCTGTTTCCTCTGGTAAATAAGCACTGGTAATACTTAACTCGGAACCAATTTTAGCATCTATAACATGACTATTAATTGTTCTATCAAAATACTCCGAAATAGTATTATCCTCCTTATCCTGATATGTAAAAATATATCCTATTAAATTTTTAAAATCACCGGATACACGTAGACTTAACATCAGGTTCTCATCAAAATTTAAATCAGCTAACTTTTGAGTGTTAAGGTCTTTCTGATAATCATCACCATAAGCATTAGCATATACATCTGATACTAAAGATTCATTACCATTATAATCAACTGTTGAAATACTAAAATTGTATGAATCTTCTTCTAAATTATCAAGCTCTTTAACCATTAAAGTATCCTTCGAACTTTCAATTGGATATGTTAATTCCTTATCATCATATCTTACATAAACGGTTTCAATTTTATTCACTGAAGTAAAATTCCATGATAATTGAACACGTTTAAATCCGGCTTTTCCTTCAACATTTAATGGCTTTGCGGCATATATCCTTTCGCCGCCTTCCAAATATTGTTGATGAATGTCATTCATATTGTCACAGGCACCGATCAGGAAAACAGCAACAAATGACATTGCATATAGTATATTCTTAAAGTTTTTCATCCTATTTGTTTTATTGCGTTACATCACCAGTTTCAGGCTGTCCCCAAAAAGTCATTTCTGCTATGGAGGCCCAGTTAAGATCACCCCAGGTACTTAAAACATTGACACGTATGAATCTTACATTGCCCATTTCCAATGGAACTTCAAATTCATGACCATTATAAGCAAGTTCTTTATCTTCATCCGTATAATTCCATGCTCCGGGTGGTAAACCAGACGGTTTCCACATTTCATAAGTACCAATTTTAGTCCATGAGTCCCATGATCCTGTTGGGTCAAGTGTTGTAGCACCGAAAATATCAAAATGCCTTACCTGAGCATCATCATATAAGAACAGATCAAGCCAACCACTTCTATTGTTAATGTTAAACATATTGACCTTGAAACGACTTAATTTCACTTCCTGACCTAAGTCAAAAGTGAACGCATAATCCCCCATTGTTCCAATAGCTCCTGCTAATCGACCATTCTCATTCCAAAGCTCATTGTTCCACAGTCTTGGTATTGTTGATGGTCCACTTGAATAAAAAGGCCACATTTCATGATCATTTGGTAAAATAACCTCCTCAAAATTGGCCTTATCAATTTCAATTTCAAATAATGGCTCTATTAATTGACTTAAAGTGTCTGAATAATTATTCCATCTATCTCTGACATAGCAATAAAAATCTCTTTCAGTAGTATCAAATCCACGAACATTGAAGTTTCCTTCTGTAGCACTGGTGTAAATAACTTCTGCCTCCAAAAAAGGTTTACCGGTATCAGCGGTATCTTCTATCATTACAACGATTGCAACCGGTGCATTCGTCACATTTTCCCATCTTATATTTACGCCACCAAAAGTATTCTTCAATTCTAAACTTTCTTTTATTGTTTTAATAGGTGGTTCAAGTGGGTTGACCTTAACATCAACCACTTCACCTTCATTTTCTGAACGATCAACAGCAAATACCTCGATGTTGTATTCCTTATCATCTCCAAATCCATCAACGACTAAACTGTCACTATATATAGAAGCAGAGACAACGCGCTTAACATCATTATTAAGCTGATATTTTGCTTTAATGTAAAGTAAATCACTATCATCCGGTAATTTGTATTTTATCACTGAACGTCCAGCTAAATTTTTTACAGTCACATCTGTAACAATTCCCGGTGCCCGATCATCATCTTCAATAGGCCCACGTTTATCTTCTTCACAACCAATGAAAAATAAACAAGCGATGAATATATATATTCCAAATAATTTCATAACAGTTAAATTTTATTCCCAACCAGGATTTTGTATTAAGTTTGTATTGACCGTCAGTACATAATCACGTATTGGCCATAGATAATCTCTACGTGTGTAATTACGCTCACCAACAACACGTAAGGTATAATAATCATCTTTAGGTGTCACTTCGGCATTCCATCCATATGCCTTTTTACTTAAATAGGATTCAGCTTTCTTCCATCTGCGAAGATCCCAATATCTTCTTGTTTCAAAACTCAATTCATTTAAGCGTTCCTGATGTATAATTTCCCGTAAACCATCCTGAGTTGTTGGTTTAGATGGGTTGTTACTATAATTGGTGTAACTATCTATTACACCTGGTATTCCAGCACGCTGACGCACATAATCAAGATATTCATACGCTTTTGTGCCTGGACCTTCATATTCATTTATGGCCTCAGCATAACCTAAATATAAGTCTGCCAATCGAATCCGGGGAAACGCATATGTTGTGGTTGAATAATTACCAGCCGAATTAAAAGTACCATCAGGGTGACATACTTTTTTCGGGAAATAGCCGGTTACGTTATATTCCCAAATTGTATTTTTTCCGCTTTTTTCACCTGCACGGCATTTTATATAATTAGGCGCTTCAACGTTAGTAACACCTTGCCAATGCCAGGCACTACGATCAAATCCTAAATCAGCATAAAAACGTGGTTCGCGTCCAAAATGTAATCCAGGAATGCTTTCTTTAGGTTCCAAATAATAACGATCTGTATCTTCTATCTCTTTATATACCATTTCTTGAGAAGCATCCCATGTCTTATCCTCACTGGTTGGTAACCCATTTGCAGTATAATATTCTTGCACAATATTAAAAGTCACACCTAAACCAGAAACTACTGCAGCTACACGATCACCTAAATTAGCCTGGGACCACCTTTGTAAATTATGAGTGAAGCCGGCATTTTTACTGTCACCCCATACAACCTCATCATTCCAACGTTCAGTCACTCGGCGACGCAATGTAGCAAGCGTTAACACTGTATCGTTGTAATTAGTCGCTAAACTGGAATATTCAAACAATCCATGATTAGCATTGTGTGCTTCATTAATAGCTGCCTCACATGATTCCATTGCTAATTTCCATTTCTCCTTGTCATATGCAGGAAAATATGCATTACCATTATTATCAACGAAATCTGAATAGTCGTCATTACCGTTAAATAAAGGGCTTGCCTGTAATAAATGTATCCTTGCTTTCATACCTAAAGCTACAGACTTAGTTATCCTTCCAAGTTCTTCACTTCTGTTCTGAATCTGAGAAGGCAAATAAGATATACTGGAATCAATTTCTGCGGTGACATAATCAAACACTTTTGCAACCGGCTGTCTTTCGAATTTAATGTCTTCAGGTTCAGCACCTACTTCTATATTGCTTGCAATAATGGGAATAGGACCATATTGTCGTAAAAGCAGATAATGATAGTAAGATTTAAGCACTCGTACTTCTGCTTTCATTCTTACTTTCTCACTATCATCCATATTAGGAACAAGATCGATTTTTTCCATAAAAACATTACATTGTCTTATCCCTATAAACAATCCGGATTCCCATAAATTTGCAATCGGAGAAACCGATGTTTGTAACCCTCTGACAATTGCCTGAGGCGTTCCGGTGAAAGACTGATTATATTGTGCTTCAGGAATCCAGAATTCATCACTTCCAAGAAGAGCAGGATTAGACCACATATTACTTTTGGCAGGTAAAAAACTATAACATGTATTTAAATATTTACGTGCCTGTGTATGATCCTCAAATGCATGATCAATAGTTGCAACATCATCTGGAACAACATCCAAGTATTCGTTACATGCAGTAAAACTAAAAATTACTGCTATTATCAAACTAAATATCTTTATTATTTTCATAATCAATCCATTAAAAGTTTAATTGTAAGCCTAAATTATAAACCTTTTGAATAGGGTAACCAAGTCCATTACCAGCCATTTCAGGGTCCCATAATTTAAATTTGCTCCAGGTCATTAAATTTCGACCGGTAAAGTAAATTCTGCATTCTTTAATCTTCACCTTCTCAGTAAATCTCTGAGGTAAAGTATAACCAAATTCAAGTTGCTTCAACCTTAAAAATGAACCATCCTGCATATAAAAAGTACTGGACTGAGTATTATTGACCACTACACCGTTACTTAATCGTGGCCATAAAGCATATATATCAGGATTTTCTTCACTCCAATGACTATCAGCTATCACTTGCAATAAACCATTTGTAACGGAATAACCAGCTAAATCTTTATTATATGGAATAAATGGCCCACTGGCATAAGGGTCAATCCAAAATGATGAACGGGCGCTACCCTGAAAGAAACACGACAAATCAAAATTTTTATATCCAGTTGAAAAACCGAATCCATAAATAATTTCTGGTGTTGAAGGATACCCAATAGGCACCATATCATTTTCATTTATTTTGCCGTCATTATTAACGTCACGATATTTTATATCACCAGCACCATAGTCACCAAATTGAGTGGGCGAATTCAACACTTCATTTTCATCAACAAATAATCTTTCAGCGATATAACCCCATCGCTGATTAATTGGTTGACCCTTGCGATATCTCCAGGTCGCATCACCAAAATCAGGTTCTTCGAAATAAACAAATTCACTTGTTGCATATGTGAAATTACCCATGGCCTGAACCCAAAAACCATTAGTAAAGGAATGGCTGTAATTGGCACTAATGTCAACACCATGACTTTTTGCTTCACCAACATTAGCACGAACAGTATTTTGCAACCCCATACTCGGAGGTATATAAGAACGACTCATTAAAATGTTTGATCGGTTTTCAAAAAACACATCAGCCAAAATTTCTAAATCATCATCAAATAAACCCATTTCAATACCCAGGTTGATCTTTTCACCAATTTCCCAGCTGATTTCATCATTTTCATAACGGTTTACGCTTACACCAACACCATTATAATCTAATAACTCTCCGAAAGTTGCACCTCTGCTACCATCATCTAAATTAACCTGACTCAAATAAAAGAACCGATCATTTTCATCACCAATAGCATCATTACCTACCAGACCATAACTTGCCCTTAGTTTAAAACGACTTATAGTATTTTCAATGCCGCGCCAGAAGTTTTCTTGATGTAATGACCACCCTAAACCAACTGAAGGGAAAAATCCATAGCGATATTTTTCACTGAAACGCTCTGATCCATTATAGCCAAAATTGAATTCAGTAAAGTATTTGCCACTATAAGCATACGTAAAACGACCGCTTAAACCCATATTACGATAGGGTAAAGATTTCTGTAGACTATTATTACCATTGCTCAACTTATTTTGCATAATACCGACCAGTAATCCGCCAATGCTATGCTTTTCTCTAAACTCACGATTGTATTCAAGAACCGCCTGAGCATAAAATGTGGTTGATAATTTTGTAGCTCCTTCGTTATAATCTAAATAGTTTCTGGCATCATCCTCATTGACGGCTACTAAATTTAAGTTATCAGCAGAAGCATTATAAAATGGTGAAAAATAATAGTATGGCTCTGTTGAACGCGTAATGTCAAAGTACGAATAACGCGTTGTATTAGCCATTAATCTCGCATTTAAACCTTTGGTAATAGCGCTTAAATCCTGTTTTAATTCAACTTGCGCCAAAATCGTTGACTGACTATATTCTTTATATCCCTTTACCATTTCGGCATAAGGATTTAAAGCATTTCCCTCTGATGTATTACCAAATTTAATATGCTGAACACCATCCGTATTAGGATAAAACATTGGATATTCGACAGGATTGGCTCTTTGCACCATATTAAATATCGTGGAGCCTCCATGTATTGGTCCTACATAATCATCAAAAGACCCATTAAAGCGCAATACCGCTTCAGTAGTATTTGATAATTTGATATTTGTATTAGAACGTAAGCTCAGACGATTTAGATTGATATTACTATCGTAATTGTTGTTGGGATCTTCTTTAAAAATACCCTTGTCGGTTGAGTAATTAGCAGCAAGATAATATCGAACGGCTTTTCCACCTCCGTTAACATTAATATTGAAGCGTTCACTTGTCGTTGATTCTTCAATTAATGCATCGCGCCAATCGACTGCCGGATATGCATATGGATTAATACCTGCCTTTGTCGCATCAATTTTTGACTGACTATATGGTAAGACTCCTAACGCATCACGGGTTTTTACTGCTTCATTATATGCCTCCATCCATGTTATAGGATCGGCCATATCAATATCCATAGTTGGCCTGGAGATAGAATGCTCATATCTGACATTTACAGTTGCTTTACCTTCAACACCTTCTTTTGTATTTACCAAGATCACACCATTGGCACCTCTGGCACCATAAATGGATGTGGCAGTTGCATCTTTTAAAATTGAAAAACTTTCAATATCATCGGGATGTAACCTTGCTAAATCATCAGTAGTTAATTCTATTCCATCAATAAGAATTAAGGGGTCCTTTTTATAACCAAAAGTAGTTACACCGCGAATAAAAAATTCAGCATTATCCTGTCCCGGCTCTCCACTTCTCTGGTAGGCAATCACACCAGACATTTTACCAGCTAAAGCAGTTGTTAAGTTACTGGCAGGAACTTTTAATTCAGCAGGCTTTACTGTAGTAATGGATGCCACAACTGATTCCTTCTTTTGTTTGGAAAAACCAACTACCATAACATCTTCTAACTCACTTATAGCACTTTTTAAGACCCAATCAATTTGGGTTTTACCAGCTACTTCAATTTCCTGATCTGCAAAACCAATAAAGGAACATTCAAGAATAGCATTACTTGGTACGTTAACAAAGAAGTAGGCACCATCATAATCAGTAATTACACCTTGTGTTGTTCCTTTAATAATAATTGTTGCACCCGGCAGAGGCTCTCCTGTCTCATCTTTTACTGTACCCCGGACTACTATTTTATTGTCTGGTTGCACAAGTCTTCGCTGAGTAGCCTTTTTAGGCATTTTTTTGATAATCACGTAATTATCAACAATCTCAAAAGTTAAGTCAGTGTCTTTTAAACAACCTTCAACAACTTGTTGGATCTCTGCTTCTTCAAATTTAACATCCAACTTTTCATGATTCATCATGTCGGGAGAATAATAGATAAAACGATATCCACTTTGTTTCTCCACCTGACTAAAAACTTTCTCAATTGAAGCTTCTTTTAGGTTGAGAGATACCTTCTTAACCTGGGCAAATCCGCTTGCTGTTGCCTGTAGCGATAAAACAATTGATAGTAAGAATGTTAACTTCATAATTAACAATAACTTTCTTGATCCCCGCCATAGGCAGAAATCCTGTTCCCATTTTTTTTTCATACATTTGTGTTAGTTTATTTATACTAGATATTTATCTGGTAAAGCTTAAAGGGGGTTGGTTCCAGCAACCTCCTTTATTTAGATTTTACCAAGATGTTTTTCTCATTAATTTCAAATTTTACACGTTGCGTTCGTTCTAATAGTTTTAATACTTCTTCTATTTTTTCCTCTCGTTGAATGGTTCCTGTAAAAGGATAAGCTTTCACCGACTCGTTGTAGAAAAATACGTTGAAATCGTACCAACGTCCTAAACGCCGAAACATATCCTTTAAAGGCTCATCTTTAAAAACGAACCATCCTTCTTTCCATGCAGTATAATGCTCTACATCAACAACATTGACAACCAATTTGTTATCCTTAGCTACCGCTTGCTCACCGGGTTTCAATATGACTTGCTCACGTGATCCTTCAGTCAGACAAACATTTACTTTTCCATTGACCAAAGTCGTTTTAATGCTTGTCTCATCTTCGTAAGCCTGCACATTAAACTCGGTACCCAGTACTTGTAAACGAACTCCATTAATAATCACATAAAAAGGTTTCTCTTTATTATGCATCACCTTGAAATAGGCCTCTCCTGCTAAGCTTACTTCTCGTAATGTATCACTAAACCAGACCGGGTATTGCAATTTCGATTGACAATTTAACCAGACTTTTGTTCCATCAGCAAGATTTAATTGATGTTTTCCACCACGTGGAACCACAATAGTATGAACAGGTGCCAATTCTTTTTCAGCTTTTTGGGCAGCATTGCTTTGATAGCTTATTTGTTTTTCGTTATGCTGAATTTCCGCACCTTCTTCTTTTAGCACACCGGGTTTTAATTCAGTTAAAACATAACGCTGCCCACCGTCAGTAATTAACTCTGCTTTAGTACTCCCTGGCTTAATATGGCTAAGGGGTACAGGAACTGTCTGTACGTTTGTAACGGTATTGTACAACCACCAGCTTGTCATCACTAAGACTATCACAGCAGCCGCCCATCCTGACATCGTATACAATGTTCTACTGATAATTCTTTTTCTTCGATTTATCAAATGCAGGTCCCACTTAGTCTTTACATCAATATGCTTACGATTATTCAGATGTTTCTTAAACCCCTCTTCTTCTATAAATTGCTTATACCAATTGGACAACTCCTCATCCTTTGCCAGCATCGAATCCAGTTTTAATTTTTCTTCTTCTGGCAATTCACCTTTATAATAAAAAAACAGATGTTTAGCTAGTTTAATATCCTTTTCAACCTTTTTCACTCTCTTATTAATTTATTCCCTTTATAGTAATAAAACAGAAAAAGAGGAATGGGGTGAACGAGTTGTTAATTTTTTTTTAAAAAAGTTTATGAATCCTATTTGATTCTATTGAAATAACCTGTATGATTTGCTTTTAAATAAGATTAACAGATATAAAAAACTAGACTAAATCTGCTTAAAAAGTGTTCTTCTATAATGGTCAAGCGCGAGCTGAATCATACCAGTGTTTCAATACAATGATAATATTACATCTTGCTTTTTCAACTGTTTTTGCAATGAAGTTCCATATCTTAAAGGATGCCCATAAAAAGCAACCCAACTTATTCCAGTCTTACAAAATATGCTGTGATTTTAACTGATTGAGTATAATTGGTAATCAGATATAATATTCAATTCGGATATGATCGTATTTTTTAATTATCTGTTCTTTGCAGTAATAAATGCAGATACTATTCAATAAAACTAACGTTCATTGAATAGTATCTGCATGAAAACACGTTATGAATATTTCTTCGAGTTAAAAAATCTACCAAAAACTGTCGCTAAATAAAACCAATACATAAACTATTAGAGTATGCTTTATTTCTTTTTGCAGATATTGTCTGGCTTTCAATTTGTGAGTTTTGACTGTATTAACACTTACTTTCAATTCTTCAGCAATCTCCTGTTGATTGTATCCATCCAAATGCATTAAAAAGACCTTTTGACGTTGCTCAGGCATTGTTTCAATCACTTTACGAATCTCACGCAAGAATTCTTCTTCGATAATGTAAAATCGATCCTGCGTTTCATCTTTAATAGTGTCTGCTACATCAATACGTTCATGAAGTTGTTTTTTTAACGAACGAAGATAATTCAAGCATTTGAAACGAATTGAGGTATATAAATATCCAGCTGTTGAATACAGGGTTATTTCCTCCCGTTTGTTCCATACATCCACAAATACTTCTTGTGTAATATCATCAGCCATCTGATCATCATTAACCAATCTGTTTGCATAATGATACAGAGAAGGGTAATATTCTTCAAATATTCCTTTAAAAGAGCGTTCAGTTAAAGGTATTGATGCACTTGTTTGAAGCATATTTTGATTAAATTGATGAGACAAATATAAAAAAAATGTAATGCCCAATGTTATTCAATCAGAGGGAACTCTATATCATTATGTCTACAACAATGGTCCCAGCATCTGAAATATGAAATTAGACCGGGTAAGTAAAATCATCAATATTATCTTTTAATACTAAGGTCATGTTCTATTGGATATTCCGGTTTATCCTGGGCAACACGACCCAAATACTTTGCGCTTACCTACGCATGTTTCTTGTGCTACGCGATACAAAGAATTCGCGCTATGTAGCGCAAGGTATCCTAAAATCCATATGCAAAATCAGACAAGCGGATTTTAGGGAGGACATGTGCGGTAGTGGTGTGTCAAAGAGCTTAGATGTGATAATTCTAAAAGCTTAATCAAGAATAGCCTCTATATGAAAGATTAAAGCCTGGAAAAAACCTTGTTTGAATTGCTAATTGGGCTTATATTAAGGCTTCTCATTTAATTCCTGGATCGATGGGTATTGGAAAAAAGAAACAAATGCGAATAGCTGTCCTGCCCTTTCGCAATCTTTTAAGAAGTGGAACAATGGTGGTGGTAATATCAGGTTTTACAGAAGACCTTATAACCAACTTGTCAGCTTACAGGGATATTTCCATTATTTCATACTATTCAACTATAACAATTACTGACCTGTCGATGCAGGAAAAAATACGAAAGTTAAAAGTTGACTATCTGGTGACTGGAAGTTTTAAGGAATGTGATACCGGTATAAGAATTACAATTCAGCTAATTAAAGCAAGCGATAAACAGCTGGTTTTTGGAACAGATTATAAAATAACTCCAGATGAACTTATGCCTGCTATCGATCGCATCGTTCAACAGATTGTTGCCCAGCTTCAGTTGAAAATTGATTATGACATCCTTTCCCGTTCATACAGTAAGAAGAAAGTTGAGTTAGCTGCTTATGAAAATTACCTGATGGGAATGCAACTGTTGAAGAAAGGTACCGTGGAAAGTGATGAAAAAGCAAGAACCTGTTTTCATGCTGCCCTGAAACATGACCCTCATTATGCGGCTGCCTATACCGGTTTGTCCCTTTCATTTTTTAACGAATGGAGTTGCCGGCTTTGGGACAGGTGGGATATCAGTAAGAATGGAGCACGTAAATATGCACTTAAGGCTATAGAGGTTGATCCGACGGACCCAAAAGCCCTGGCCATACTCGGAAAAACCTATCTCTATTCCGAAGAGTTTGAGAAGGCCGAGCATTGTATCCGCAGGTCATTACGCATTAACCCTAATGATGTTGATAACCTGTTGCAGATAGGGTTTTCATTAGTTTACCTGGGGTATGCAGAAGAAGCGGTGCAATTGTACGAAAAGGCTAAACTCCTGAACCCTTTCTTCGACAATATGTACTTGGCTTATGGTTCTAATTTTTATTTTGAGAATGGCAGATATGCGGAGAGTCTTGAACTGGCTAGTCAGGTAGAGGTCAGAAACTATTGGACAGATTTTCCGGCATATATGGCCGCAGCTTGTTACCATCTGCAGCGTTATGATGAGATGTGGAAGCATTGGAAGTTTTTTCTGTCACAGTTTGAGAAGGCGGTGTATGATGGGAAAGGAAAGTTAAGCCAGGCTGCTTTGGAATGGCAGAAAAAAATAAACCCTTACCGGGGTAAGACCAACCTTAAGGTCTTTTGGAATTATATTGATGGTAATTCCGTTATGGGTTCTGAATCCACTACTCCGGTTATGGAACAGGCGCTTATATATGGAGAAGGAGAAACCATGCTATTGGTTTTTCAAGGTTATAATATTCGGCTAAAAAATACGAAAGGATTATGGGATCTTAGTCGTTTATTGGAGCATCCTGATGAAGAAATCCATTGTATGGAACTGATGGGCAGTCAACAGGTGAAGGAGGAAGTAAAGAACCCTTTAACCGATGAAAAAAGTAAAATTGCCTACCGACACCGTCTGCAAGAACTAAAAGCAGACATTGAGGAAGCAGAAGAACTACAGGATAGTAATAGAATAAAAGCATTAAACGAAGAGTATCAAGCCTTGGTGGATCATCTGTCGGAAGTGTTATCGCTGGGAGGAAAAACACGCGTAGCTGGCTCTCATACTGAGAAGGCCAGAACAGCGGTGACCTGGCGGATACGCGATAGCATCAAAAAAATACTTGCGGTAAACGAGCAGTTGGGCAAACACCTTCAAAACTCAATAAACACAGGAACTTTTTGTTCTTATAAGCCGGAGATTCCGGTAAAATGGGATATTCGGAACGAAGTGTAAAGAGCTCACCTCACATTGTAAGGCAAAAACTTACGCCTTAATAAGTGAAAGTATCAATATTCACTTAAAAGTTTTTGTTATGTACAGTCCAATTGAATTATTGCTCGACCCGGTATCACTTGTTATTATCGGAATGTATGCACTATTATGGTTATGGGAGTCATTTCGCCCGGCCAGGCAACTACCCAAAGTTAAATTCTGGAAACTCAAAGGGATTACTGCTTTTGCTGTGTTCTTTTACCTATCGTCCTATCTGCCAATTCTTGTTGACCCATTACTGGAGCGCGTAAGGTTGTTTGACTTATCTTCTATTGGTGTTTTACCGGGAGCTTTAGTGGGAGTATTCTTGTATGAACTATTACTTTATTTTTGGCATTGGGCCATTCATAAGTTTGATTTCCTGTGGCGCGTATTTCACCAGATGCATCACAGCGCTGAACGGCTTGATACTGTTGGTGCATTCTTCTTCAGCCCGATGGATATGATAGGTTTTACCTTAATTGGTAGTATTTGTTTTGCATTGCTGATAGGCTTATCACCCCAGGCCATTACCGTTGTGCTATTAACAACCAACTTCTTTAGTATTTTCCAACACGCTAATATAAAAACTCCACATTGGCTCGGTTATTTTATCCAGCGTCCTGAGAGTCATTCGATACATCATGCCAAAGGCATTCACCGCTATAATTATGCAGATATACCAGTATTTGATATGTTGTTCGGAACTTTTATCAATCCTAAAAGCTATGAGAAAGAGACAGGTTTTTATGTCGGTGCTTCATCTCGCATATGGGAAATGCTTGCATTTAAAACAGTTGACAAACCACCAAAGCAATAAGAATACTTAGCATTTGATGAGGAGTCTCATTATTAGGTCAATACAACCTGATTCAATTAATCAGGTTGGTACTTACACCTACCTTCTAAATGCACTTTATCATTATGAATTGAGCTTAACCCGACTTTTTAATTTATTCAGCCTTGATACATGTTTACATGGGGTAAGTAGTTAAACACCATTGTAAAATAGTTTAGTGTTGCTCACTTTAGTGTGTCGGCCAGTCAAAAAGGCGGGCCAGCGGAGGCCTGTGGGATGAAGCATCTTTTTGACTAGACTTTTTTGTTTATCTTTTTGTGGCAATGACAATTATTGTGATATGTGAAAACAGAGCCAAGCTTGCTTGAACTATGTTGAGCGGAGCAATAATGCAATAGAAAAAGTAAAAGCCCATCCGGTTGGAGGATTATATTTAATGTTAAGATTTCTAACCAGTATGTAAGAATCTATTGACCTCTAATATTTATCATTTAAAAACATCGTTATGAGAACCATACAACAGATTATAAAAAACAACATGATGCTGACAGATGGCGGACTTGAAACAACGCTTATCTATGAGCATGGTATAGATTTACCATATTTTGCAGCATTCACTCTGATAGAACAAGCAACCTTGCGGGAAATACTTATGGATTATTACACACCATACCTCGAACTTGCGGCCCGTTACCAAACAGGCTTTATTCTTGAAAGTGCAACCTATAAAGCAAATCCGGAGACTGCCTTTAAGTTGGGGTATAACCAGGATGAAATTAACAGGATCAACCGGGAAGCTATCCGACAATTATCTACATTAAGAGACAGTTATAAAAGTCAGATACAGCCCATCCTGATCAGTGGATGTATTGGCCCGAGAAAAGATGGTTACATCATAGGTGATCGGATGAATATCAAAGAGGCAGCGGATTATCATTATCATCAAATCAACGCTTTTCAAGAGGCAGGGGCAGACTTAGCAACAGCCTTTACACTTAATTATGAAGAGGAGGCGATTGGTATTGTTGAAGCAGCCAGAAGGGTTAATATGCCTGTAGTGATTTCATTTACATTGGAAACGGATGGCAGACTACCCAATAACAATACACTCGAATATGCCATTGCGACAGTTGACAAGGCAACCGGTTATTATCCGGAGTATTACATGGTTAATTGTGCGCATCCATCTCATTTTACCAATGTGGTGAAAGAAAGTCATATATGTAAAAAGCGTTTGATGGCTATCAGGGCCAATGCTTCATGTAAAAGTCATGCCGAATTGGAACAGTCAACAGAGCTGGATGCCGGAAATAAGTGTGAACTGGCCGGGTGGTATAAGCAGTTAAAGCAAAACTTACCTGGGTTGCAAATTATCGGAGGTTGTTGTGGTACTGACCATAGTCACATGGAGAGAATTATGGAGAATGTAATGGAGAAAAAGAGGTCAGCGTGATTGCGTTAAGAGTTAACCATATAATGGTTCTTAGTAGTTTTTTAATAACAATTAAACGTAGAGCTTGTATATATATATTACAGGAGTTGAGTAAAAGAGCTAATGTTGGTTTGCAAGTAAAGTAAACCATATACAATAGAGAGAGCTGCAGAGTTCGCAGAAAGTTTTAGCAAGCTAAAATCTGAGCAGCCGGGTAATTCTACAATCATTCATTAAGAGATACTCTTTTTGGAGGACTCTATTTTAATGGAGTTAAAAACTCTGTGTTCTCTGTTATCTATGACATTGAATAGTGGATAATCAACAAACAGGCACTCCATTGAAGAGCATCAGCCTGAACCTTATGCATACATGTTTCTCTGCGTTAAAAAAAGGGAGGAAATAAGGAGAGTTACAATTATTTCTATATTTGTGCTTCATTTCTTTGGTAATGCGCATAGAGGATAAAATTATATTTAACGAAATCAAACAAGGAAACAAAGAGGTTTATAAAGCTTTGTTTGATGACTACTACGAACATCTTGTCTCTTTTGCCAAAAGTTTTCTATTTGATCAGCAGGAAAGTGAAAACCTTGTTCAGGATTTATTTGTGCACCTCTACGAGCATGCCACCAAAGTAAAAATTGAAACTTCGGTTAAAGCTTATTTCTATCAGGCGGTTCGCAATCGTTGCCTCAACTATATTAAAAGTCTGAAAGTACGGGATAAAAACCATCTGATGTATATGGATGGGGTTTTACAAACCGATGATGAACTTGAGTATTTCGATCCGCAAATATTAGTTGATATTAAAGAATCGATTAATGAGTTGCCTGAACAAATGGGTAAAATATTTACCATGAAAATGATTGACGGTGAATCGCGTGATATTATTGCGCAGGAATTAGGTATTAGTGTTAACACTGTTAAAACTCAATTGCAACGAGCAAAAAGCAAATTGCGGGAGAAATTACTAAATAAAACCAACTTATTGTTCTTATTGTAAGTTGGTTCTGTTTGTTACTGACCTGTCTTTCAGTGTTATATATCTTTGATTGGGAGTGTCTTTTTCATTTTCTTTTTAGTTGGAAAAAACTTAACTTTTCTTGTCACCCTTTTACATTTGATAATGTCTTAGGTTCAAACAAGGATATCCCAACATCAAATGAAACAACAAAATATCGATATTAAAATCATCAGAAAAAAAGCTTTGTCCGATCTATCTGCCGAAGAAAAGGAGGTGTACGATAAGTGGATGCAGACAAGTACAAAGCACAAAGTGTACTCAGAAAAGGCTGAGTATTATTTTAAAAACCAAAAAACAGTTGATGATAAAGAATTTGACACCGAAAAAGCATGGTCTAAGATTCTTCCCCGCTTGGTTCGCAAACGTCAGTTTAGTATACCGCAGTGGGTTGGAGCAGTAGCATCTGTTGTAATTATTGCAATAGCCAGCTATGCAACATACCTATTAATTAAAACAGATACGGCTCAACCTACTATTGTTCAGAATTCAACTAATATACAACCAGGTACTAAAACTGCCGAATTGCAGCTAAGTAATGGTCAGGTTGTACGGCTTGGTACCGATGAATTAGTTCTGCAGGAAAGTGATGGAACAACCATTAACACAGCATCTGATGAGGTGTCATACGCTGATAATCAGCTAACAGAAACTGAAGTTCTTTATAATACCATCCGTGTCGACAAAGGAGAGGAGTTCACAATAACATTAGCGGACGGCACAAAAGTATGGGTGAATTCTATGTCAGAATTAAAATTTCCTGTGCAGTTTAAAGGCAATATACGTAAGGTGGAGTTACTTTATGGAGAGGTTTGTTTCGATGTTGCTCATAATGCTCAACAACCATTTATTGTTAAAACTCCTGTTCATGATATACAGGTACTAGGAACGACCTTCAATGTCAGTTGTTATAATAATGATGGTACAGTGTTAACGACACTTGCCGAAGGAAAGGTGAAGATTGATAATGTGGTTGGACAGCTTGAGGCGGTTGAAATATCACCAAACCAACAGTATATTTACAACAAGGAGGGCTTAACGGCTTCTGTTAAGGAAGTTAATGCACAAGCCTACCTGGCTTGGACAAAAGGACGCTTTCAATTTGAGGACGAAAACCTGGAGAGTATTTTCAAAAAGTTGGAACGTTGGTATGATGTTGATGTATATTTTACCAATCCATCAAGTCGTTCAGAGTACTTTAATGGCCACCTGCCACGATTTGAAAATATTGATGTAATTCTGAATATGATTGAAGAAGTAAGTGAAGTGAGAATTGAATTAAAAGATAATGCTCTGATAATAAAATAAATCCAATTAAGGATCTACATAACGATCACCTTAAAAAAGAGCGGAAAAACTGGACCTTTTTCCACTCTTCTAAAGGGAGATCCCTTTAATAACTTATAATCGTTACAAAATTATGAAAAAAAAGTTAGAATGGTTCTTCGACTTTGCAAAGAAGCGAAGACGAACACTACTGATTATGAAAAACTTGGTATTGTTTCTGTTCTTATTGAACCTGCAGGTTTCGGCTTCTGTTTTCAGCCAGCAAAGAGTTACTCTGGAACTTGAAAATGCAACACTAAAGGAATGCCTGAAAGCTATTGAAAAGCAAACAGACCTTGGCTTTTTATACAATGGCAGGGAGCTAAGTAAGATTGAGGGAATTAATCTCAATGCCCAGGATGAGGATGTTTCCTTAGTGCTTGAAGCGTTACTAAAAGAACAGGGTTATGCCTTTGAGATCAATAATAATGTCATTCTGATAAAAAAAGCTGATGTTGTTGAAGTAGTGCAGGTGGTAGAGACCAGGCAACAAGCTAAAAAAATTACCATTACAGGTACCATTAGCGATGATTCTGGAGAACCTTTACCATATGCAGCTATTCGTATCAAGAATACAACCATTGGTACTGTATCGGATGTCAATGGTAATTACAACCTGCAATTTGATGAGCAGGAGATTGTAATTATAGAAGTATCGAGCCTTGGTTTTGAAACTGCTGAAGTTATCTACAAAGGGCAAAGTACTATTAATGTAACACTCGAAGCTTCGACAGAGGGATTAGACGAAGTGGTGGTTACAGGGTATCAGATTTTATCGCGTGAAAGAGCGACGGGAGCATTTGGTAAAATGTCAACTGAGCATTTGGAAAAGCCTGCTACAAATATATCAGAACGATTGGTAGGTAGCATTAGTGGTGTTAACTCCAGCAAGCGTGCTGATGGATCCATTAAATTTGAAATCCGCGGGCAGACAAGTTTATTGGCCGATGCTCAGCCATTAGTGGTTGTTGATGGTTTCCCCATTGTTCAGGGCGAGTTAACCGAAAAAGATCAATGGGGACGAATATCTTCCTTCGCGCGGGTAGACCCATTTGCTAATATCAACCCGAACGATGTAGAGAGTATGACGATCTTAAAGGATGCCGCAGCAGCCTCTATTTGGGGAGCTAAGGCAGCCAATGGGGTGATCGTAATTACCACCAAGAAAGGTAAAGAAGGCAAACCTAAAGTTGAGTTTTCATCTTTCTGGAAATTTGGTTCAAAAATGGATCTGGATTATTTTGATCCTCGTGCGACATCCGCTGAAACAGTTGATTATCAATCGAGGGATTACGATAATTTAAAAGTGAATAATCCGGCATTTGCAGTTTACCATTTTCCATCAAATGTGAATAGGGCTTTTGGTCCGGTGTTTACGCTCCGAAATGAGCACTTTATTGGTAACATAACAGAACAGGAGATGAACGATGGTTTAGCCGCCTTGTCAAATATGAATTACCGCAATCAGATTGAGGATCAGTTGCTACAGAATCCGTTTACTCAGCAGTATAACTTAAGCATTAGTGGTGGTAAAGCCAATTTCACCAATGCTTTGTCGATGATGTACGAAGGTGATAAGCAGAACTTTAAAGGTAATGAGTACGAGCGGGTGATGGTAAATTTCCGTAACAAAACTGCTATCAAAGACTGGTTGGACCTGAATTTTACTGCCAATATGCAATCAAAAAGCCAGGAACGTAATGGTGTTGCTGCGTATGAAAACTATGTGTCCTATCCACAGATAAAAAGATTGCAACCATATGATATGCTGGTGGATAGCGATGGTAAGCTGAACGATTTGAATCACCTGTATTATTATAAACCAATATTTGATACAATGATTCCAACGGAACAGTTCCCATACGAAGATTGGTCGTATAACCCGGTGCAGGAGCTTAGTCAGCGAGATTTTACTACCAAGGAATTGAATGCCAGGGTGCAATTAGGGTTGGATCTTAAACTGATGGAAGGATTAAAATTCAGTTCAAAGATTTCTTATGAGCATATGATTCGTAATGAGAAGGATATCTACAAAGAAAACTCCTTTACAATGCGACGCATGGTTAATGAAACATCTTCTTGGCTAACCAATGGTGGTGTTGTGACACCGAATATGCCTGAAGGTGCCGGAATGAGTGAAGTAACAACCAAGATTACTTATTACAACTGGCGTAACCAGCTAAGTTTTAATAAGACTTTTAATGAAAAACATGCATTTAACTTTGTGGCTGGTACCGAAACCTCACAGAATATCATCGATCGCACCAATCATGCCGATATCTTTGGTTACGAATACGAGGATCGTTTAGCTGTAGGACGTTTATTAAATCCGTATGAAAGCTCTACTGCAATGTGGTTAGGCTGGCCTATAACTTATGCCAATTACTCTTATCCAATTAGGTTGGATGACTTAAACTCCTATAAATACAATACCACCCGTTTGTGGTCAATGTTTGCCAACCTGTCTTACACTTTCAATGATAAGTATACACTATCGGGAAGTTTCCGAAACGATGCTTCCAACATTGTGGCACCGGATTCAAAGTATCGTTATGCCCCATTCTGGTCGGCTGGTGGTACCTGGCAAATTTCCAAGGAAGATTTCATGTCTGACCTAAATTGGATAAACCGTTTAACCTTGCGTGCAACCATTGGTGAAGGTGGTGTATCAAACGACCTGGTTTCTTATTTGACTCTGATGAGTGTTAATCCAGTAGCTGATCAATATACCAAAGAAACAACGGGTAGCATCTCAAGATTTGGTAATCCGGATTTACGTTTTGAGCGTACGCGTACTATTAATGTTGGATTAGATTTCGCGATGTTTGGATCTAAATTAAATGGATCGCTTGAAGTTTATAATAAATTAGGAACTGACTTAATTATTACAGAGTCGCTTCCTTCTGTGGCAGGTGCTTCCAACATGGATTTAAACAAAGGAGAAATGGTCAACAAGGGTTTTGAAATTACCCTGGGTACCGCCATACCAATTGTAGGTAAAGATATTCAATGGTTTGGTAATTTGAATTTCTCATACAATAATAATGAGATCACTAAGATGAACAGAACAGCATATCATCAATCTGAACTGACAGCTGGTGGTAATAGGGCCTACTCCGAAGGCTTGGATGCCAATACTCTTTGGTCGTTTAAATATGGAGGCGAGAAGAACTATGGTACAGAAGAAGATCCGGTAATGGTTGCAACGGTTATTGGTAAAGATGGAGAACATTTTCCGATGAATACCTGGCTGCCTGGTACTGACGCCAGGGAACATATGGTTAGTGAAGGATCATTAATTGCACCGTATATTGCAGGATTCCGCAACTCTTTCAAGATCTATGATTTTAACCTGTCGTTCTTATTCACTGGTAAATTTGGCCATGAATACCGTCGCCATGGATTTAATTATACTAGCAGTCCGAACGACCTGTATACTGAAGCCCTTAATGCAGGGCCGGATGAAATGGTACCGGTGTTTTCTCTTGATCCAGGAGCTTACTTTTACGATAGATACCATCAAGAGATGTCCTACCTGACAGCCTCAGCTTCACACATTCGTTTCCAGGAATTGAACCTGACCTATAATTTACCAAGACGAATTTCTTCAAAGTTAGGTTTAGGAATGGTTCAGGTATATGCTCAGGGCAATAACCTGGGTACTATTGTATGGAACGATTATAACGAAGATCCCGAATATCCGATTGGTACAATTAAACCACAGGCAACTTATACGCTTGGATTAAGAGTGAATTTGTAAGACATTAAAACAACATTAAAATGAAGATATTTAATTATATACTATTGGCGATATTATTGGTGTTTACGTCGTGTGATGATTATTTAAATGAGCCACCAAGTAAATCCGATTCAATTGACCCGCAAACAACTGCTGACCTGGAGTTTTTGCTTAATAGTTACAGTTCAAATCAATCAGAAAAAAATAAAGATTTCATAAACTGTAGCGATGATTATGGTCTTATCAAAGACATATACGATGATAATAATGCTGTCTATAACATAACACCGGCTCAATATGCCACCTGGGATGTGGAGTATTTACCGGTTACCGAAGATCGAGGCTATTTTTCATCGGAGTGGCCGAAAGTATTTAGTGCCAACTTTATTTTACACAAACTGCCTGATGTAAGTGGTACTGAGGCTGAGAAGGCAGCATTAAAGCAAGAGGCTCATTTTCTAAGAGCATACAGTTACGTGAATATGGTGAATACCTATTGTTTGCCGTATGCCGCAGAAAACATGGATGAAATGGGGTTACCAATTAAAAACTCTACATCATTTGATGTGTCCTATGAAAGGGCAAGTTTACAGGCGACTTGGGATTTTATTATAGCCGATTTGGAAGAGGCTCTGAAATTGGATCGTGAGCTTGAATTAGTGAGTGCCGGTTACCGCTCATGGCGGGCCAGTACGGCCTCTGTTAATGCCTTTGCAGCGCGTGTTTACCTGATTATGGGCAATTATGCCAAAGCACAATCCCATGCCCAAAAGGCTTTAGATGAGCACGATGAATTGGTTGATTACAATACGGAGATGAGTTATGATCCTATAACCGAGGATTATACTGATGAAGATGGTAATACATATACAGTGCAATACCCAATTACCAGGGCTGGACAAGGTGCTACTGATTTACGTATGGAATGGAAGGAATTATATTACTTCAGATTTATGGAGAATGATTGGTGGTGGTATATTCCTTCACAGGAACTGTTAGATGCTTACGATCAAACAAACGATTTGAGATACAAATACCATATGGTTGAGCATTATTCGTTTAACAGAGGTTTAACAAAGTTTGATTACCCGGGCTATATGTTCTTTTTCGACGCCATACCAAGTGGTCCTACTGTAGCTGAAATGCTACTGGTGAAAGCCGAGTGTCAGGCACGTTTGGGACAGTGGAACGATGGTATTACAACAGCTAATAGATTACGTGTTGTTCGTATGGATAACACAGCAGATCCAAGTGTAATTAACCTTTCGGCAACAGATCAGGATGACGCCATCGCAAAAATATTAGAGGAGCGTCGTCGTGAATTACCATATACGCAACGATTCAGTGATGTTCGCAGGTTTAATTATAATAACTATCCTGCAGATGATGTGGTAATAACCAGGGAGTTTTATCCGGTTAGCTCTGTTATTGAGTCATCTCAGCCTGTTACAACACATGTGCTTGATAAGAAAAGTCGTAAATATGCACGTCCATTGCCACAACAGGATATTAATCTTACCCTGGGTGCAATGAAGCAAAATACGTATTAAGAGTTACTTTAATAGATAATTATGAAATAGGAGATCCGTCATTGGTCTCCTATTTTCAGCTTAAAGAACTTTGTATAACTTAAAGATACAATAACATGTACACCAAGATCATTTTAACAATTAGTGTATTGACCTTACTGACAATCAGTTTGAAGGCGCAGAACAAAGAACTGGTGCTGCCCGCGCCAACTCATGAAAAACCAGTGAGTATAGGAGCCGTATTGCTTGATGGGGACATCGAAGGTGAAAAGATCATTCAGATAAAAACCAGGATAAAGGAAGGTTATCACATCTATGCCTATGTACCAGCCGGTGAAGCTTACATTAAAACTGAACAAGGAATAGAATTGCCGGAAGGCACTAAATTGATTGGTGATTGGGAGAAGACAGTACCCTCACCTTATCCTGGTAATGCCAAATTATTAATCTACAAAGGGGAGAATTCATTTCAGCACAAAGTTAGTGTTGCAAATGATGTGTCCGAAGAAGCCATCATAAAATGCTGGTTGTATTACCAATGCTGCAATGCAGACCTTTGCCTGCCTCCCGCAAAAAAGGAATTTGAGTTAATTGTGAAAAACTAAGATTGAATAGGCATTAATGCAATTCAGCCGGCGACAATGACAGTGTACTCATAGTCGACGGCTGAGTTGCATTATAAATTAAATATTCGCCTATTCATTGAATAGTCGTAATATGGTAAAACCACCTCCCTTCTCCTTCGTCGAAGGACTCCTCCTAATATTTCAGGAGGAGAGCTGATTGACAGGATGGATAAATGAATAGTAGTTAATTACGTGATGTAAATCCTTACCCTTCCAGACTAAGTTGGGATCAGTTTTAATTTTAGGAGAAGAGCAAATGGAATGTTATTAAATGTGGTTGATGTAAAGCAAAAATTTAATAAAGCTGTATATTATTCCCCTCCTGAATTTTAGGAGGGGCGCCGCAGGCGGGGTGGTATATATTATCATTGACATAAATGAGGTTTTTCCAATTCATCGCATTCGACTTATATACTCCTCAACTATTTGAACAAC
>NZ_CEXQWX010000092.1:0-24338 GCF_982718395.1 Carboxylicivirga sp. | reverse complement strand
GTTGAACCCATTCAGGGTTCATAATGTATATTGTTCATATACCACAGGTTACACCTGTGGTTATTCAGGTTGAACTATTTCATAGTTCTAATATAATCTGTTTATTTTGTAAAATAATGGTTGTTAGAAGGATAGCAATTAAACTACTGCCTACTGCCTAAAAATCTAATTAACTATTAATAATTAGATTAGCATTAATTTGACAGGATTATTGGTATAAGCCTTGCGTTAGTTGGTGAAAGCACTAGTTTTGTTATTATAAATGAATTGAAACCAATGCTATGTTGACGTTTATTGGAGCTATTATTGCTTTGGTACTGGGTTTTGTTGTGTACGGTAAGTTTATCGAACGATTTTTCGGGGCGGACGACTCCAGACCTACGCCTGCTTTAAAAAAGGCTGACGGAGTGGATTTTTCTCCTATGCCAACCTGGAAAGTATTTACCATACAGTTTTTAAATATTGCCGGATTAGGACCGATATTCGGTGCCATTCTGGGTGCTATGTATGGCCCGATGGCCTATTTATGGATTGTTTTGGGATGTATCTTTATGGGAGCCACGCACGACTATTTCTCGGGTATGTTATCCATCCGTCATGGAGGAGCTAGTATCCCGGAGATCGTAGGTAAATATCTGGGTAAAGGCTTTCAGAATTTTCTGCGCGTTTTCACCTTGTTATTGCTCATTTTTGTGGGTGTCGCTTTTGTGTCGGGGCCTGCCGGATTATTAGCTAACTTAACCAAGGGAGGATTAACTATCTGGTTATATGTCATCTTTGCTTATTACCTGATTGCGACCTTACTGCCTATCAATAAAATTATCGGCCGGATTTATCCGCTATTTGGAGCAGCATTAATCATTATGGCTTTAGCTATTGCCGGCGCCATGCTTTGGAGTGGATTGACCGGTACGGTTACCATGCCTGAACTGTCAACGGCAAGCTTTGCCAACTGGCATCACCATCCAACAGAGAATATCCTGTTTCCAATGATGTTTATCGTCATTTCATGCGGGGCATTAAGTGGTTTTCATAGCACTCAGGCGCCCATGATGGCGCGAACTATTAAAAAAGAGAGCTATGGCCGTTATGTGTTTTATGGGGCTATGATTGCTGAAGGAATTGTTGCCATTATCTGGGCCACTGCTGCCATGACCTTCTTTGGTGGTGTGGAAGGATTAAATGGCACGATGCAAATGGATGGACATAACCCGGCCTGGGTTGTCAACGAGATCAGCGTGACCTGGTTGGGTAAAGTAGGAGCAATGTTTGCCATTATTGGTGTTATTGCTTGTCCGATTACCACAGGGGATACGGCTTTCCGAAGTGCCCGTTTAACCATCGCCGATGTTTTTAAGTTTGATCAGTCAACCATTAAGAAACGCTTATTGATCAGTATTCCACTTTTCGCAGTTGGATTTGTATTATCTCAGCTTGAGTTCACTACAATCTGGAAATTTCTGGGATTGTCTAACCAGGTATTGGCGGTTGTCGTTTTATGGACTGGAGCCATGTATCTGGCAAAGCAACAGAAAATGCATTGGCTGCTGTCATTACCAGCCATGTTCATGACCGTCGTTTGTGTTTCTTACTTGTTGGTTGCTCCACATAAGAATGGCGGACTAGCTCTGGAAATTGATATGGGAATTTCGATTGGTGCATTGACGAGCATAATGGCAATGGCTTTATTTGTATGGCGGGCAAAACAAGTAGGTTTGAAAGTACAGGCAGCTTAAATGATGGAACCAACTCAAAGAATAAGCGATTATGGTGCTCAGTGCATTGTGCACAGTGCACCAGGCACTAGTGTCAAGTCAAGTACACTATTTCAGGTATTTAGTTTCCCCCATCGCCTTTCAGGCACTTCCCCAAAGGGGAAGATATTTCAGCGGACTCACTTCCAATTCTCCCCTTGGGGAGATACCCGTAGGGAGAGGGGGATTTATACTTTAACCCAAAGCTTTAAGCTTGACTTGAAACTGGTAAAGAGGTTCGCAATCAGATTCCAGACCAGGCTGAAAAACATCATTAAACATGTCTTATTACTTAACCCTGATATTTGATGAGCGCTAAGCAACCGATCAAAAGCATTGAGAAAAAGTGGATTATTGATGTTTTAAGCCAGAGAAGTCCTGAGTTTAATAAAGCAATGGATGTCAATGTAATTATTGATGTGGCTGTCAAAAACGGACTTGGTGCTGCTCTATTTCAACAGCTCAACGATTCTAAGATTGAATGTCCTGATACTTTGCAGTCGGAGCTTAAAAGGGCTTATTTCACAAATCTTGTAAGAAATACCAATATCAGCAATGTCTGGAAGGAGCTTAAGGAGATTCTGGAGACGAAAAAGATGAGGTATATTCCGTTAAAAGGGATTTACCTGTCACAATATGTGTACAAAGACCCGACACTGAGGGCCATGAGTGATATTGATGTACTTCTAACGCGCAATGATGCTGACAAGGCGTATAATTACCTGCTTAAGCTTGGGGCAACAAGTTCAGAGCCGGACTATCAACCAGATGATACAACAACGGATCACCATTTGCCGGGATTGACTTACAAAGGTGTTTATATTGAACTGCACAGAGGGTTGTTCCCTGATGATTCCAATTATAATATCGATTATAAAGATATCTGGAATAATCTGGTGCAGCAGAGAGATACAGTGTCCATCCATCCTCACCTTAATCTGATTTATTTTTGTCTGCACCTATACTATACCGTGAAGAGAGGCGGGCTGAGATTAAGCTGGTTATACGATTTTATTGTCTATAGTCGATCGGAAGAGTTTACCCAATGCAAAGGTAGTTTTATGCAGCAGCTCAATGCTCAGAATTGTGTAGAGCCTGTATTGGCCATGCTTTATGCAGCGGAAAAGGTTTTTAATTATCAATTTCCGTTTATCGACCGCAATATTTATACAAAAAACATCCGATCCATTGAAAAGCGAGCGATCTATTTTGCCAACAACCAGGGAGAAAGCAGTACCGATTATGGTTATGAGATTGCCATTGAACGATTGAAAAACACAAAAGGATTTGTTAATAAATTATCGTTTCTCAAAAAAATGGTGTTTAAACCAGGCAATAGCTTCTTATCCAATATGCAAAGATTGGGCTTGTTAACCTGGCGAACATTGGGGATGATTAAGCAGAAGACTGTTAGTTTCTTTAGGTTTTAGAACCACATTAAAGAGATGTATTACTGTACATGACATTTACATGTTAGTGATTTAGCTTATTTATCCAGCCAGTCCAGAAACTCCTTCACCTTAACCCGACTGATTAAGATATCCTTTTCATATGGTGGATTCAACTTCAGCCGCAGTCGGGAATTATAATATTTGTGTGATGAGGCGATGGAGTCAATGGAGCAGATCATGTTGCGACTCACGCGATGGAAGTGGTCATCCACTAAATCTTCAATTTCCGAGAGGCTATAGTCACAAATGAAGTTATTGTTATTAAAATTACGGATGAAGCTGATTTTATCTTCACTATAAAAGTAGGCGATGTCGTCAATGTCTATGTGTGAATACTGATCACCCAATCGTACCATAAACCTCTTTTTCCCACTTTTATTCGGGAATAATTTACCCAAAACATCCAGACTCAGGTTTTGATTTTGCTTCTGACTTTGATATTTCTGAATGGCTTTGTCAAGGTCATTGGCATCAATAGGTTTCAATAAATAATCGATGCTGTTGTATTTGAAGGCCTTAATAGCAAATTCATCATAGGCTGTGGTGAAGATAACCGGAGTATCAATCTGGCATTGATTCAAAACATCAAAGCTGGTGCCGTCAGGTAGCGAAATATCCAGAAAAATAAGATCTGCCTTGTATTTGTGCATACCATTTACAGCGGCCTCTACAGAATCGAAATGAGCCAATATCTGCATATCGGGTATCAACTGTATAAGCATGCGTTCCAGCTCTTTAAAGGCAAACAGTTCATCTTCTATAATAATCAATCTCATATGATTAAATCTATTTCAAAGGTCATTTGGAACTCTCAAATAAATATGATCATCCCCCTTTGTGTCAATTAGGATAATCAAATTTACATGTTCGTTTTATTATTTCTGTATTTATTGTCTGATATATGGAATGTATACTTTAAAGGTATCCGTCTCTTCGTTTATCTTTATTTCCAGGTTGTATTGCCGGTAAAGTATTTTCAGGTACGATAAGCCATGTTTAGTACTATTGTTCCCTTTCAGTTGATTCCGGTTGTTACTGACCAGAATGCCACCCTCATCCTCTTCAATACTTATATGTAAGGGGTTGGAGCTGTGAAATGCGTTGTGCTTAATGGCATTTTCAACCAGTATCTGAAGACTGAGGGGGACGATCTGAGCTTTATTATTCTGTTTTTTCAATAACCAGTGGATCTGCAAACTCTCATTAAAACGCAGTTTAAGGATGTAAAAGTAGGAGTGTAGAAAATCCAGTTCTTTTTGCAATGGTACCTTTAATTCTTTGCTAAAACCTAAAATATACCTGTACAGTTTTGATAGTTCTTTAGTGTATTTATTGGCCTTATCCTGATCAATGTATATCAAGGATGAAAGTACATTCAGGGTGTTGAATAAAAAATGGGGATTCACCTGCTCTTTCATCAAGTTGAGCTGGTGTTGCAATAGAGTGTTCTTCTCCTTTTCAAGTTCAAGTTGATCTGCTTTGTTCTTGATGTTCAGTAAGTAATATTCAATAACAAGAATACAGGTAAGGTTAACTATAAAGGCTTCAATCAGTTCATTAAGCTGAAAGTCGTCAGAGATGTATCCGAAGACGACCAGTTTAAAAAACACCTCAATCAGCACGGTAATTAAAGTCATGCCACAGGCGAGAAAGATATTACGGATGATACGTATTAAAAACCGATCTGAAAGAAAACCAATGGAATCAAGGCTTCGGATAATGATCATGTTAATCCGAAATATCGGGTACAATATTCCGATTCCCATTAGAAAATCGCGAAGAAAAGGGAGTAAATGCATCGCTTCATCCGAATCACTGAGAATGTGTTTGATTCCGACCAGGACAAAAATAAAAAGAAGGACCAGAACAAATATATTTAGCTCTTCTTTAAGTCTTTTGCTTTTACTTTTTACTCGCTTCATATCGAAGTTTTATTATCAGGCAAAGTACAAATAAATAATGATTATCATTTATAATACCAATTGCAAGAGGAAGAAGCGCATCATCTTTTATCAAGCCTGGAGTGACATTATAAAAAGAATAACGCTTCTTCATTTAGGAATCTAAGAAGAGTGAGTGTTTAAAATTTATAAGTAACTCCTAAATTAACTCCTGCAAAAAGACCTGCCTCAGTGCCACCAATTTTCATTGTTGTCAGCGGATCAATAAATCCTTTGGAACCGAAACCCATACCACTATGATTCTCGATTAGTCCGATACTTGGGCCTGCCTGAAAAGAAAACCTATCGTTTAGAGGCCATTCAAAGTTCAGGTTCAGGTTAAATGCTTTATCTGCCATTTCTTCGTTGAAATTATCATATAGATATCCTGAGAAAAGAGCTTCTAAATTGATGTTTAATTTCTCCTTGTGAAATGAATAACCAGCGCCAAGACCTAAAATAGCTGCATCCATTTCGCTGTAGTTGAATCCAACTTGGGCAATTCCGTAGAATTTCTCACCGCCAATTCTGTAATTAACAGCTGTGTTTACCATTGTACCGACAGAAAGACCAATTTCGTTTCGTCCTTGAGCCTGTACTTCGTTGATCGAGAATAGTAATCCAGTTACCAAAGCAATACTTAAAATAGCTTTTTTCATGTTCTAAGTCTTTAAAAATTTACTTGTGTTTGATTTTCAAAGGCAAAGAAAGATCACTATTGGTTTGACTAATAGACTTTTCGGACAGACTTAAGGATTGACTTACTCAAAATGAGAATAAAGCAGCTGAATTAACATACGGATATGAGCTATTGCTAAATCAGCCTGATTTAATATGAACGGCTAGACGAATCCTATTAATCACTGAAACGTTTACCGAAATGATATGATTGATATAGACTTATGGTTTTTACACCTCCTGATACACCGGTATTATTTCTTTACCACAATTGGCAAAGTAGTCCTTGGTAGCAGAAAAATTACGTGTAAAACCTAAAAAGAAACCACCACCACCAGAGCCACAAAGTTTCATGGTGTATAGCTTGTTGGAGAGACCTTCCTGCCAGAATGATTGAATGTTTTCAGGAATCATCTCTTTAAGATTAGTCAATTGAAAAATAGATAATTGCATTAGGTAATTGAACAT
The DNA here is from genome assembly GCF_982718395.1 of Carboxylicivirga sp. Taxonomy (NCBI): domain Bacteria; kingdom Pseudomonadati; phylum Bacteroidota; class Bacteroidia; order Marinilabiliales; family Marinilabiliaceae; genus Carboxylicivirga; species Carboxylicivirga sp. Next base: position 18,047 of record NZ_CEXQWX010000092.1, on the reverse strand, counting down.
CTCGTCCAGTTGCCCATTCAGTAATGATCGGATGCACTTGTTGGTGATCGGTATTAATTCATTATCAATCTTATTCTTAAAAGCTTTATTTTGTGCTTTATCCATAAATCGTTTCACCAGTGGAGCTGTCCTGCCTGTTGTTTCAGCATCCACCAGGAAAATGGCATCTTCATTTAAAACATCACGCCTCGGTATGCCTACTGATGAGATATGATGTGCATTTTCCAAAACAATTGGGTGTTTCAAATAACAGATTAACGGGTCGATGCCTGAACTTGTGCCGTGATAGAAAGATTCTATCTGCGCAAAGGCTTTCTTTAATTCAAACAACTCATCGTCACTAATACCCATTCTGGACTCAATTCTATTGGAGGCATACTCATTGTATAAAGATGCCACAAGTGCACCACTGCTGCCAAGGCCATATCCTTCGGGTATGGATGACTCAAAGAAAAGACCTTTCGAAAGGTCATCTGATAAACGGTTGATCTCAATATTTGCCAGAAGTTCTCCTTTGTTTTTCAGGTCCTGAATATAATCGAAAAGTTCAGTTAGCTGCCGGTTAGAATCCTTTGCAAAATTAAGGTTGGTATAGCTATCGTTGTTGATAAATCGCAATTGCCCGTTAAAATGGGAGTAAGGGATGGTTAATCCCATCGATCCTAAAATGATGCTATACTCTCCAAATAGCATAACTTTCGAATAATAGATATCTTTCTTGTCCTGTGTCGGCATCTCTACTCCTTGTTAATTAATTGAAATTTCATCGTAAATCACTTCCTCGTTATCACACAAAGGTTTAAGGTGTTCTTCGATGAAAGGGATAATAATTTTATTTTGCGATTTCGGGTATATCAGGTGAATATTCGGTCCTGCATCCAGTGTATAAGTTAAAGGAACATGGTGATGTTCTCTGAATTTGATAATGCGTTTAATAGCCCGCAGTGACTCTGGAGCCATCAAAGTGTAAGCTGGCGATGAACTCATCATTAGACCATGGAGGCTCAGCGCTTCTTCTTCGCATACTTTTGCAAAGGTGCCGAAATCACCTTGCTTTAATGCCTCCAACAATAAATTAATATGCCGATTAGCCTGTTCAATACGACCAAGGCGGTAAGGGTGCTGATCCATTAGTTGGTGACCGACTGTACTGCTTACAGCTTTAGTACCTTTGCGAATCACTAATATGGAATCCTGTAGGTTCATAAAATCATTATGTACATCCATATTGATGGAGGTTCCATATTGATCCGAAGAGCCGTTATAAATATCAGTATTACCCCAAAGAACCCAGCCTGGCATGGTAGAACGGCAGGCACTGCCTGATCCCAGTCGTGCCATCTCTGAAATTATTCGTTGATGATCCTGGTTAGTCCATTCAGGATTGAGCTGGTTTTGAATCTCACACAATGCTTTAACAATAGAAGCCATTGAGCTGGCTGAAGATGCTATACCGCTTGAGTGCGGGAAAGTATTGGAACTTTCGATACTAAGGTGTCCTGTATTTAAAAACGGCAGAAATTCTTTTATACGATCGGTTAATTGTTGAAGCTTAGGTAAGAAAGAGGTTTTACTCTTTCCTTCAAATAAAAAATCGATACTGAGCATTTTATCACCAGGCTGGTAACTGACAGAAGTATTGGTTATTGACTTTGAAAGCGTGAAACTAATGCTAGGATTAACTGGTTCCTGAATGTTTTTTTTGCCCCAATATTTAACAATGGCGATGTTGGATGGTGCGCTGGCTGTAGCTTTAACTGTTTTTGTGAGATTCGATACTGCCATATTACTTTATTTTTACTTCGTTATATTTAAAGATGGTAGTAAGCTGTTTTGAGTTAAAATACTCCCTGACATATCCTTCTGCTTCATCTGTCACCACCATCATAAAGTCACCACCCCAGGCTCCCAATGTTTTAATGTAACCTTTGAAATCGTTAAAATGTTCATTCTTAATTGGATTAAGATGAACAATATCTCCAATGATCTTTTCATGTTGTTCCATTAACGGACCAAACAGATGCAAGTCATTACAAGTAATCATTTGATCAGTGATATGGTTGATTATCTGTAAGTTTTCCTGACTAACCAAATGCTTTTCAAATCGTGCAATTTCGTTTGAGCTGTTTTGTTTCTTTCCAGAGTAGACAAAATAAATGTGTTCAGAAAAAGCAGGATGAAATTCAACAGTTTCAACCTTAGGTATTCCGTCAACCAGTTGATAAGTAATAGGGGATGAGGCAGTAGCACAGGCAATGTCATAACCAGAACCACCAAAGGTATCCTGTAATAAATGATAGGGATGAACACCCAGCCATTGCGATAATAAAGAAATCAGTGAAGAACTGCTTCCCCAGCCCCAATCTTTATCAAACTCAAGCTCTGTTGTTACCTGTTTATTCTGGAATAAATCCCTGATATCCGGTCTATAGGCATTGCATATCTTCAGAATGGATGCCAGTTTTTCGGCCAGCTGATAATTATCACAACTCTTAATATTCAATGCCTCATCATAATCTGCCTGAAACCAATGTCCTTGTGGTGTTCTGGCAGTCCAGCTCAAAAAAGATGAGTGATTTTCTTCTAGGGTTAATTTCTGGCCGTATTTTAATGGCAAAGCTAATGCCCTGGCGCCTGTCAATACCAGGTACTCACCTGATAAAAGCAATTTGCCATGCGCATAGTATGATTCGATTGCTTCTTCTTGCATTTAGTTTCTGAGTTCTTGTAAAAAAGATTCAACCATTGAGTAACTAACCACACTATCTTTAAAATGTTTGGTAGCTGCCGTTTTTTCGTTTTGGGTCGCATTTAATGCATTTAGTACGTTGCTGAGGTGTAGTTTCATATGACCTTTTTGGATTCCGGTTGTCACCAGTGATGCAACAGCACCAAAATTATTGGCCATTCCGGCCGCTGCAGCAATCTGCATCAGTTGCTCAGCCGATGGTTGCTGAAGTATTTCCATTGCTGCTTTTGCCAGCGGATGTGTTTGGGTTAATCCGCCAACAGTTCCCATTGCCAACGGAACTTCTAAGGTATATTCAAACTGCTTTTCACTTAAGTCCATTTGTGTTAACGAAGCATAGGTTCCATTCCTTGAAGCATACGCCTGCGCACCTGCCTCAATGGCTCTGAAATCATTACCTGTAGCAAGCACCACCGCATCAATACCGTTAAAAATGCCTTTATTGTGTGTTACTGCCCTGTAAGGATCATTGATTGCAATATCTACCGCTGTTTTAAAGCGTTGTGCAAATTCATGTGCTGAATAGCGACCAGCATACGGTTGTAATTGCTCAATACCAGCCGAAATTTTACATTCAACCAGGCACTCTGGTGTGTAATTACTTAAAATGGACATAATGACCGAGGCCGGTACTTCAGCTCTTAACTCATGATGCTCATTAATAAAACTTACCAATTGAGGGGCAATGGTCTCCAGACATGTATTAATGAAATTGGCTCCCATTGAATCAGCTGTCTTAAACTGGATCAATGCCTGGTGCGTATTGGCCATGTTAGGAATTGACTTCAGCTGCATATCTACAATGCCTCCACCTCGTTGGCGCATTTTATTGGTAATTGACTCAGTTACCTTAAGGATTAGTTGAAACAGCTCATCTTTGTACTTTTGTAACTCAGCAATATCACCTGTCCATTTAAAATGGATTTGCCCGTTTTTAATGGTATTAATAACGCGGGTTTGGAATCCACCGTTTTTAGCCCAGAATCCCGCTGCTTTTGACGCTGCAGCAACTACAGAGCTTTCCTCAATGACCATTGGTACAATGTAAAGTTCATCATTGACAAGAAAATTAGGAGCAAGGCTAAAGGGTAAATAGAAATTAGAGATGATGTTCTCTGAAATATCGTCAAATAAATATTGCTTGTCAGGATGAAGAAACTGTTTGAACCTGTCGGAAAGCTCAGGAACTAAGTGTTGTTGCTCAATCAGCACCTGAACTTTTTCCTCACGGCTAAGTTTCGAAAAACCTTTAATCAATGATTGCATATTAAGGTTGTTTTACTCTTAAGAAATTATTGGCCAGTTGCCAACCCTGATCAATCTTTTCAACAAAAGTGCGTAGTTTGTCATAGTCACCCATGGCATGTCGCAAAAATGCTGAACCCATCCCGTAAAATGCCGGCAGGTTCGAAATAGATGTCAGGTAGTAACCATCTAGCAGGCTGGAAATACCACCGGAAATAATCAATTGCTTAACCTGGATATTATTGGCCGGTGTTTCACTTACTATTTGATTGATCATATTGGTCATCTCCTCAGCTGTGTGTCCCACATGGATAAAAGGATTGAACACCTCGGCAGCTACTGCATTAGATCGATTTAGCTCAACCAGCGAAAAGTTGGTACCGCCCATGGCTGCAAATTCAATGGCTTCAATGGGCATTTGCAAAAGCTGACGAAGACTTGTTTTACCAAAGCCCTGTCCAACTTCTTTAACGATCAGCTTTAGATTGGTTTGCTCGATAAATGCCTGTAGTAATTCAATAGCCGGTCTTTTAAGCTGATCGCCTTCCGGCTGAAAAGCTTCTTGTAAAGGATTGATATGAACAATCAGGCCATCAGCAGAAAGTTTTTCTACCAGTTCGCCTAATTGATCTGTATTTCCTTTATCGAGCATTGTTTCCAACTGGCATATGCCAATATTGGCAAACAGTGGAGCATCATCGCCCATAATAGGACGCACATTAAAGTCACTGAAATGCTCCGGCGAATCCAATAATATACGACAGGAACCCAAGCCCATTCCCAAGCCAAATTCGGCACAAGCCTGCGCCAGATTTTTGTTGATTTTACCTGCGCGTTGGGTGCCACCGGTCATGCTCGACACCCATAGAGGTAAACGCATCTTTCGTCCCGCAAACAAATATTCCTTTTGAATTTTTGAATGTGTTCCAAACAAAGGCTCATAATCGAAACGGTTGTCAACATGTTTACCTTCCAGTCTCGAACTAAAAGCTAAGTCGATATGATCGCGTTTCCTGTCTTCCATTGGTAGCAATTTTGTTTAATGATGGTAAAAATAAGCTGAACTTATCCCAATCCCAAATGCTTACTGATGACAATTCGTAAAATCTCGGAAGTTCCTTCACCAATTTGCAGGATGCGCTGATCGCGATAAAAGCGTTCGATCGTTGAAGATTTAAGCAATCCCTGACCAGAGAAAATTTGTACAGCCTCATCGGCAATCTCCTTGGCAATATCACTACAATATAACTTTGCCATGGCAGCTTCTTTACCAAATGGCTTACCCGCATCTTTCAGGGCACAGGCATTGTAAAGTGTATTTCGCGCCAGTTCCAGTTTAAGGGCCATATCAGCCAACTTAAATGAAGTGACCTGGTATCGTGAAATGATTTTACCAAACTGTTCGCGTTTTTTAGCATAGTTCATTGCCATTTCAAAAGCGCCCTGTGCCAGTCCAAGTCCCATTGCTGCAATGGATAAGCGACCTGAATCCAGAGTCTTCAGCATTTGTCCTAAACCTTTATCTTCCTTTCCAAGAAGTTGATTTTTGGATGCTTTAATATTTGAGAATTTAAGTTCTGCTGTATCAGAGGCGCGCCACATCATTTTACCAAACATTCGTTTTGTATCGAATCCTTCCTGATCTCTGTCGACCAATATGGTTGAGAAACGCTTTTTGCTGTCACCATTACTGGTTACTGCTAACACAGTAATTCCTTTCATCAACTCATTGCTACCGTTGGTAATGTATCGTTTGGTACCGTTTATCAGCCAATGGTCGCCTTTATCTTCAGCAACAGTTTGTACACCCTGTGCATCCGAACCGGCCGTTATTTCGGTTAATCCAAAGGCCCATAAACCCTCACCAGAGGTTAGGAGCGGCACATACTTTTTACGCTGATCTTCTGTTCCAAAGTTATAGATAGGAGCGAGACCAAGACTGTTATGGGCGCACATGGTTGCAGCTTGAGAGCTGTCCACCCGAGCCAGCTCTTCAACAGCAATGATATAGGATAATGTATCCAATCCCTGACCGCCATATTCTTTTGGTAGATCGATACCATAAAGGCCTGCTTTACCCATCTTCTGTGATAGCTCCACTGAGAAGATTTCTTTCTCATCCAGCTCGCCGGCAATTGGTTTTATTTCTTTTTCGGCAAAAGCTCTCACTTTTTGTCTGAAAGCTTCGTGTTGTTCTGTACTAAGTATTGACATGTTTATTTATGCTTAATGCTTTATTATTTTCTCCTGTTATGCTTTTTCTTTCGTTCTATAGGCCAAAAGGGTTTGGTTCAGTCTGACCTGATCACCTGTATTGATATGAATCTTATCTATCACACCATCTTTCCAGGCTTTAATATGATTTTCGGTTTTCATAGCCTCCAAAACCATTAATAAATCGCCCTTTTTCACTTCCTGTCCATCTTTCACATTTATTTTCATTACCTGCGAAGGGATAGGAGCTAAGAATTGATGACCATTATTCTTTGTGTTTTCCTCTGTCTCTGGATGATAATCGGGTAACCAATCCTTTGCTTTAATGGCAACCGTTTTTAATTGGTGTACTATTTCCACTTGATCATCATTCTCAAAGCAATAAAATTGATAATCAACACTCTCAATTTTTAACAGAAGTGAATGACCTTTAGCAGCAAGTATTTTGACTTGGAAAGCGTTGTTGTTAAGGATGATTTCCAACTGCTTATCTTTTTGTACTAATTCAGCGATGAAACTTGTATCATCAATTTTAAATTCAAATTGAATAAGTTGTCGCCAGAAATGATTTTTTAGTTTGGCAAACCGGTATACAACATATGCAAGTGCTGGCTTGAAACGGTCATTATGCTTAGAATTGCTTAGTTCATGCAGGTTCTCTTCGCAAAAAAGTGTATGGATAGCCGCCTTTTTATATTCAGAATGATTTAACAGTTGATCGATAAATAAACCATTTGTTTTAATGCCGATAGCAATAAATTGACGGTTGGCAGCAATGGCCTTTTCAATGGCTTTTTCTCTGTTTGTGTCATGCACAATCAGTTTGGCGATCATCGGATCAAACTGAGAATGTATTTCCAGTGCTTCATTAAAGCCCGTTTCAATTCGTACATGCTTTGTCGAAGGAAGAACCAATGAGCGAATAACCCCTGGTGAAGGACGAAAGTTATTGGCAGGATCTTCGGCACAAATCCGTAGTTCTATTGCATGACCATTAATCCTTAAATCAGTTTGCTTAAAAATGATTACTGATCCCTGTGCAATTTTAAATTGCCATTTGACCAGATCAATACCGGTTATTTCTTCGGTAATGCAGTGCTCAACCTGGATGCGTGTATTCATTTCCAGGAAAAAGTGTTGGCCATTTTCGTCAACCAGGAACTCAATGGTACCGGCGCTGCTATAGCCAATTTCTTCACATAAGCTGATGGCATCGGCATATAGACGTTGCTTAACACCATTGGACAGATTCGGTGCGGGCGCTTCCTCTATTATTTTCTGAAACCGTCGCTGAGCCGAGCATTCACGTTCATATAAATGTAGTGTATTACCATGTTTATCGGCTAATACCTGAACTTCGATATGTCGTGCTTTGGCAATGTATTGTTCCACATAAATTCGTTCGTCGCCAAAATATCGTTGTGCCTGTTTACTCAAAACCGGAAGTTGCTTAAGCAGTTCGTCTTTGCTGTGACAAATCTGTATGCCTTTACCACCACCACCCATGGCTGCTTTTACTAAAACGGGGTAGGGAAGGGTTTCTGCTTGGGAGAGAATGTTTTGAATGGAACCCTCCCAAGATTGTGTGAGCTGTACTTTGGCTTTGTCAGCAATTGAACGGGCCATTTGTTTGTCGCCCATCATTTTCAGATTATCTGACGATGGTCCGATAAAAAGAATATTCGCCTTGTTACAGGCTTCAGCCAATAAATGATTCTCTGCCAGAAAACCATAGCCTGGGTGAATACAATCGGCTTGGTATTTTTTAGCTAGCTCAATGATCAATGGGATATTGAGGTAGTTATCCTCAAACGGTCCTTCTTTGAAATAATGTACTTCATCACTTAACTGAGCAGGTAAAGTGTTTTTCTCTAATTCGGACAGTGTTGCTACTGTTTCCAATCCCAACTCATGAGCAGCCCTGATAATTCGGGCGGCTATCTCCCCTCTGTTTGGTATTAATACTTTCTTCATCTTTCCCCCGTTATTGATACCAGTTCGGGCGTCTTTTGTCAAAAAATGCCTGAACGCCTTCCTGTCCTTCCTCGCTATTTCTTGAAGCAGCTATTTTTTCGATACAGAGATCTTTGATAGATGCTTCATCATTTACTTTATTAAACTGCTCAACCAGATGTTTTGTTGAAGCCAAAGCCTCAGGACTATTGGCTTTGAATTGCTCACATAGTTCGTCAATGCGTTTGGTCATGTTTTTATTATCTGCCACTTCGTGAATTAAGCCAATTTGTTTTGCCTTTTTAGCAGTAAAAACTTTAGCGCTCAGCATCAGGGCCCGTGCGTTGGATATTCCAATTTTATTAATGACAAAAGGGGCAATGGTTGCCGGAACTAATCCCAGCTTGACTTCAGTAAAAGCCATTTTAGTCGTTTTGTCAGCTAATACATAATCGGCACAGGCCAGCAGCCCAAGCGCGCCACCCATGGCAAATTTCTCAACCCAAATAATTACAGGTTTGGGAAAGGTATTTAGTTGCTGGAACAAGTCGTAAAATAGAGAGGCATCTTCTTTATTTTGTTCGTCGCTTTGGTGCAGTCCCTCTTTCATCCAGTTTAAATCGGCACCAGAGCAAAAAAAATTATCAGCTCCTCGGATCACAACTACTTTTTGCTTGTCATCCTGCTGTACTTTATTAAGCGTAGCCATCAGGCACGTGATCATTCCTTTTGACAGTGCATTTTTCATTGTTGGGTCGTTTAGAAGAATGCGACTAATGCCATTGGATTGATTGAGCTCAATCAGATGTTTATTCTTACATTCTAAAGACTCCATATTTTGTATTGGTTGGTTCTGTATTGTTTATAATTCGCAGAATTAATCCGGCTATTTGTCTGGTTGATTCAGGTGTTATGATACCATCATCCCAAAGCCGGCTGGTACTATAATAAGGTGAGCCTTCATCTTCATATTTCTTCAGGATGGAGGCTTCTATTAATTTCAATTGTTCCTCGTCAACTTCTTCGCCATGTGCAGCAGCCTGATCACGTTTAATGCTGGTTAATACTTGAGCTGCCTGTTTAGCTCCCATCACTGAAATGCGTGCATTGGGCCACATCATTAAAAATCGAGGATCGTAGGCCCGACCTGCCATGGCATAATTACCTGCACCATACGAACCTCCCATTAATATGGTAAAGTAAGGTACTGTTGAATTGGCCAATGCATTCACCATTTTGGCTCCGTCTTTGGCAATACCTTTGTGCTCATAATCTTTTCCAACCATAAAGCCAGTGATGTTTTGTAAAAACATCATCGGGATATTGCGCTCGTTACAGAGTTGAATAAAATGTGTGCCTTTAAGGGCCGATTCTGAGAACAGGATGCCATTATTGGCCAGAATTCCCACAGTGGTACCTTCAATTTTGGCAAATATTGTCACCAATGTCTCACCATATTCTTTTTTAAACTCATGAAAACGGCTGCCATCAACCAGACGGGTAATGATTTCACGTACATCAGGAAAAGGTTTACCCACTTCAGGAACAATACCTTTAAGCTCATTAACAAGATAATCAGGTTGGTCAAACTCTATTGTTTTACCCAGTTCCTTTTGAGGAAGTGTTTCAACAATATGCCTGCAGATATGGATGGCATGTTCATCGTTATCAGCCAGATGGTCAGCCACGCCTGATATTTGTGTATGTACTTCGCCACCTCCTAATTCTTCAGCACTGACTTCTTCGCCTGTAGCGGCTTTTACCAATGGAGGACCAGCTAAAAAAATGGTTCCTTGATTTTTAACGATTATGGTTTCGTCACTCATGGCCGGTACGTAGGCACCACCAGCTGTACATGAGCCCATCACAATGGCAATTTGAGCAATTCCGCGGGCTGACATGCGTGACTGGTTAAAAAAGATACGGCCAAAGTCATCGCGATCTGGAAAAACTTTGGCTTGCATGGGAAGGAAAACACCGCCACTATCTACCATGTAAATACACGGTAATTGATTTTGAAGGGCAATTTCCTGTGCACGTAAATGTTTTTTTATGGTTTCGGCAATATAGGTTCCGCCCTTAACGGTTGCATCATTGGCAATGATCATCACATCACGGCCATGCACTTGTCCTATACCTGTAACAATACTAGCTGACGGAAATGCATCATCATACTGACCATTGGCAGCCAAAGCGGATAATTCAAGGAAGAAAGCATCTTTATCCAGCAGGTAATCGATGCGCTGACGAACGGTTAGCTTTCCTTTTTCAATATGTTTCCGACGAGCCTTTTCACCACCACCTAACATGACTTGCCTTAGCTTTTCGAAATATTGATCGGCTAATGTCTTGTTTGACTTTTGGTTACTGATAAACTCCTCAGAATCTGTATTTATGTTTGATTGATACTTAAACATCTTTTATTCGCTATTCGCAAATAATAACCTTTTCAAAAGGCAAATGTTCAGCAAAGGAGCGGATAATTTGAACGTGGCATTAATTCTTTTTATTAATACAAAAGCAGCTTTAAGTACCTTATATAAGGTTTACAGATTTGAAATTTTGATGGGGAGTAATTGTGGGAGATAGGTGAGTTAATCTATAAGAGAAGTGCAAGATAATTGCATTAAAAAGTTAAGAAACAGATAATTCTATTTTATTGCAGTTTTGATATTTTAAAATGGATTGATGGGTATCAATAAGTCCATCAATCCATTCAATTTGGTTTTATATGGGTTCTATGCGTATTGCTGAATGATATTATTCAGGTGTTCCTTTGTTTGCAGTCCGACAAGCTTTTCCTTTACTTCCTGATTTTTAATAAGGAACAACGCCGGAATGTTTCTTACCTTAAAATCCTTAGCCAACTCTTCGTTTTTATCGACATTAACTTTGGCAATAACAAAGTCATCTTTGTGCTCTTCTGCTAATGATTCAACAATTGGCAGCAAAGTTTGACAAGGTCCACACCAGTCAGCATAAAAGTCTAACAAAATGGGAGTGTTAGCATTCAATAATTCATTCAATTCGTTTTTGGAATTTAATTCTTTCATGACTTAATTTTTTAATTACCTCAATTTCGCACGTGGATTTTTACATCCCGCAAATAGCGCAGATTTGCACCGAAAATGCTCTCATTCATTTATGTGAATAATAATCTGCGGTAATCAGCGCCATCAGCGGGAAAGGAAAAAACTTGCAGATCTTAAGAATTACCAGAAATTGTTACTTAACCACAGGGAAGTCTACTTCAACATTTGTAAGTGCATGTGCGTAATTGGTAAAGGTTACCGCGATAACCACTCCAACAAAGTCAATAAGTGCTTTCGCATCGTATCCGGCTTCAAAGAACCGTTCTCTTACATCGTTATCCACATGTCCGGCTTTTTCTGCCACTTGTTTGGCTAATGACGTAAGAACATTTAGTTTCTTGTCTTCGATTGTGGCAGTTCTTAGTTTTACTGTTTCCTCTTCTGTATATCCGTTCATTTTCGCAATAGCCGTATGAGCAGATTTACAATAAATACAGTTGTTGGCTTGCGAAACGGCTAATTTAATAGCTTCAATTTCTTTGTTAGAGAAAGAGTCTTTACCAACTTTTCCCGAAAACTCAAGAAAACCAGACAAAGCATTACTCGAATAACCAATTGTCGCGTACAGGTTAGGAACCATTCCTAATTGACTTTTTAATTGCTCAAAAATGGCCTGACTTTCTGCGTTTACTTGTTCTTTTGTTGGTACTGAAATTTTTGTTATCGTTTCCATCTTGTTACTGTTATTTGTTTTACAATTAATGAACAGTACAAAAGTATGGACGAACAGGCAGCGCATGTTAGACATGATTGCCTGACTAGTTATCAGTTTTTCCCTTCCTTAAATTTTTGTGGTGAGAAACCTTCCTGACCTTTAAAAAAACGACTAAAAACCTGGATATCGGAGAAGCCCAAATCATATGCAATTTCAGAAACTGACAGATTGGAGTATGTGAGTAATCTACGAGCTTCCAACATAATTCGGTTTTGAATGAATTTAAGAGGTGTTATCTCTCCGTTTTTCTTGAAAAGATTAGAAAGAGTTTTGGGTGATTTGTTTAACAAATCTGCATACTCATTAACGGTGTGTTTTTCTTTGAAGTGTTGCTCAACGAGGTAATTGTACTCCCGTATGATATCGATATTAGCATTGGTATCAGAGTAATTATTCTGCGCTTTGTAGATTCGCGTACATAGTATTAATAGTCGTTTCAGCATCATTTGTAGCATTTCCAATTGAAGATTGTCCTTAGACTTCATTTCAATCTGGAACATCTTTAATACCGTTTCGAGTATATCAATGTCTTCGTCATTTGGACGAATTATGGGAACGGTTGAAGCACCATAGTACAAAATGCCTTTACAGCTTACTTCACTGTCGTGATCAATGATGCAATAGAAATCCCGATTCCATTTGATTAATTTAATGTTGTTGGTATGAATGGGTTCAACATGATGGAATTCGGTAAGGCTGATAATCTGGTTTTTATCGAAGGTATATTCAACACTATCAATTTTAATACGGTTGTTATCTGACATGAACCATAGGAGTGATAGTTCACTTGACTTAAACTCATTCAATAAGTGACAATTATCTGAATGAACATCAACTATTTGAATAAACTCATTATTTTTTCCTCTGAACTCCATCTGATATTTTTCTTTTATTCTTTTGGTATTGGGAGTTTATGCTGTCTTAAGAATGACAACTTATCCCAGTATCCTCTTTGAAATTTTATTTTACCATCAATTATATGAAAAAAGCCACAGCCTCTTAATCCTAGTGGGTCTTTCCACTCTAATATTCCCCAATCTTTATCTTCAAAAATGTTCTCGACAATACAAATCATTTCAGCCTGACTAAATTCATCTTCAAACATTTTTAGTATAGCATTTTTTCCTACAATTGGTTCATTGGCTACTTGGTGATTGATGGCATCGGTATGATAAAAATTTGATAGTTTTTCTGCATCTCCTTCATTAAAAGCTTTTACCCATGCTTCAATTAATTCTTTTGGTTTCATTTTAATGGTTTTTGTGTAAGATATTGGTATAGTGCCTTCTTTATTATAAACCAATAGACTATTTAATAAGCTTCTTGATCTTCTTCATTGCTTCTTCTTTGTTCTTTTTCCAGAAAGTATAGTGCAGGGGAAAGCTTTTAACACCTGTTCTTGCCAGTGTCTTGTAGCGTTCGAGTGTAAATGCCTCCTTGAACATACCAGGGTAACCGATCAAATCAATGAAATAGTTTTTGTTACGGTGAGTTACCAAAATATCGAGCATGTTTCCGGCTAGCGGATAGCCACATTGAATTGAGTCATATTTGTGTTTTTGCAATTCAGTATATACTTCTTGCTGAAAAGTATCAAGCTCAGTGCTTTCTCCATTGGAATGCGCAAATTCTTTGCTGAATTTAAAGTATTGGTACAATAAGCTATCCTTGTTCATCGATTCATCAGAAACTGATTTGAAAAGTATCTGATACGATTTTGCCCGAGTGATGGCTACATTAAGTACTTCAGGTTTATTAACATGTATAAAAGCTGAAGGATGCGTTGAATCACATACAGAGAATGACAACAGAATTATATCGCGTTCGGAACCCTGGAAACTATAAGGTGACCCACAAATCAAATTGTATTTTTTCAGTACATCAAGATCGTATTTTTCTTTTAAAAGCTTATTAAGAAAGGTTACCTGCCTGCTAAAAGGAGAAATAATACCGATAGAGGGTTTTGTTGCAGCATCGGCATGTTTCTGAATTATACTGTCCAGTTTCTTCATTACAGCATGAGCCTCAACTTCATTGATACCCTTTTCATTTCTGCTTCCGTTGGTTTCAATTAAGTCAAGCTGGTTATTTGCAGTGTGTTTTGGTGTAGATTTTAAAACTTCTAATTGACCATCGTAAAATTGCCTGTTACTAAACTCGATAAGTGAAGGTGTTGACCTGAAATGCTCCCTCAGAAAGGAGACTTGTTTCTGGTCGGGTACTTTAGATATAAAGAAGTCTAAAATACTTCTGTTTCTATAATCAAAGATTTTATCCTCCGGAAGTTGATATTTTTCTTTCAATGCAGCCTGCTGTGAACCTGAAACAAACGAGTAATGTCGCAATTGGTTGGGATCACCTACTACAATCGCTTTACGTGCACGATAGAGAGCGGGAAGGGCAGAGGCTATGTCACATTGGGTGGCTTCATCGATTATTACAAGATCGAACAGGTCTTTTTGCAGAGGGAGAACAGAATTAAGCTCTGATAAGTTAGCCAGCCAAATGGGAAAGACTTTGAGGATATTTTTCTGCTTAACTTCTGCCAACAGCCTTTTATACTCTGAAAAACTTGAAGCATCTAAAGCATCAAAGAACAACGAAATATCTTTTCTGAATATTCTGAAGTTGCTTTTGATATTACTCTGGATTTTCCGTTTACTAAATAGGCTTATTTCCAGTTCAAGGCGTCTAAATACATTATTTATTTCGTAGAAAAGGGTCCATAGTTGTTCGCCGTTGAATGATCGGATTTTAAGATAAAAGCGTCTCCATTTGTTTATCAGACTCAGATCATCGGCAAACTCAAGGTCTGATAATTCAAGCTCTCGTTCAACAAATTGCTCAAACTGTGCTTCCAGGTCTTCCAATTTGGTAAACAGATTATTAATAAGGCTTTCATTATATGAAAAGTTTTGCTTTGCTGCTATGCCGCTCAAATACCGTCTGATTTTAGATTTCAGACTTAGCTTGTAGTTATAGCCTGTGGTATGAATCAGGTAATCTTTCAGGTTAAAGTCATCCTGTAACATTGTGCGTAGCACTTCAACGGCTTGCTTTGTTTTTGAAACCACGAGTACCGATTCCTTGTTGATTACTGCATCGGATACGATGGACGTTATTGTATAAGTTTTACCGGTTCCTGGTGGTCCAATAATAACTGAGTTAGTAAATCTGTATGCATTTTTGAGGGCATTAAACTGACCGCTATTTAGCCTTGATTTATAATAACTTGTTCCTGATTCTGTTTCAGAGCTTTCTTCATTAATCAATTTTTCAATACTTGTATTAAACTCATCTCTTTGGGCAAGCTCCGATAAGTCATTGATTATTTTTAGCGATGATTCTGATTTTTCGACGAATACAGTTCCTGCGGCTGGAATAATTTTAAACTCATCTTCATCGTAATCTGTTTCGGAGAGGTTTTTCCTTGTTTTGCTGACAGGCCATACTGATGGGAATAAAAGCAGCTCTTCTGTATTGACATTGGAGAAGTATTTGTCGAAAATGCTTTTGAGGCGAATCAGTTCATTATTTTCGCTACGAAGCAGTTCTGTCACTTCAGCAATAAAACCGTCTTTACTAAGTCCATTGTTATTGATTTCCAGTTTTGTCAATACAGATCGGTTGATGATTAAACCTTCCCGGTCAATTTTAAGGAATTTCTCATCTTCACGTGTTTGTATTTCAGCCGGAAACAGGAGAAAAGGTGCACAGATGCGTTTGTCTTTGGAGAATGAGTTTTCTTTTTTCCCTAAAAGAAAGAAGCATCCATAAAACAGTTTTTTCTCAAGCCGGTATAGTTCAATTTCCTTTTCAAGTTCGTCGATTTTCTTGTTGAAGTAAGGAATAATGGGAAGCTTTCCACTTAGTAATTCTTCGGTTTTGGAAACAAACCACTTATACGTGTGCTTTGGGGAGAGTATATTGTCAACTTCAAATTCTTTGTAATCAAGTTTGTAACACTCTTTGTAGTAATTGTAAAAATTTCTGGCTCTGTATTTCACCTATTTGATGTTTATTATATTTTATTCATGCTGATCCTGTGCATAACGATATTTCCAATGCACGAAACATAGTCTGTAATGTCTAAACGAATGTAATGAATCATTTGCTATTGTTAATACTCTCTTGGATCATCTTCAACAATTGCATAGTGATAATTGTCTTTCCACTCACCACGAATGGGGAGTATCTTTCTGCGTAATCCTTCCTTGTTCATCCCGCACTTCTCCAATATGCGAATGGATTTGGTATTTTCAGTGGCAACTCCTGCTTCGACTTTATGAAGATGAAACTTACTAAACCCTGTTTTTATCAATTCTTTTGAAATT
The DNA here is from genome assembly GCF_982718395.1 of Carboxylicivirga sp. NCBI lineage: Bacteria > Pseudomonadati > Bacteroidota > Bacteroidia > Marinilabiliales > Marinilabiliaceae > Carboxylicivirga > Carboxylicivirga sp. The sequence continues at coordinate 1,745 of NZ_CEXQWX010000092.1, read as the reverse complement.
TCAGTTCCATATCCATTTCCCCAAAAATCAGGATGCAGTTCGTAATAAATTTCACCTAATTTGAATTTATCCAGCGACAGTGATATCCCTGCCAATCCAATAAAGCAATTAGTATCTTTCCTTATTATCTTCCAATTGTATGATTTTCTGATTTCATTACTCTGAGCTGAAATCATTGAATTGACTCTTTTCTTTGTTTCTTCAATGTTTTGGGGGATTCCGAGTGTTCCAAATTCATCAACCTCAGGAGAAGAATGTAGCTGATAAATGTTTTCTACATCCGTAATATCAATTTCTTTGAAAATCAATCTTTCAGATTTTAATTCCATAGGTTTTTATTTGTAATTAGCTGAAGTTGTGCGAATAGTAAATATATAAGTAACACCTTTATTTATCTGCATCTGTTTTTGTAGTTATTTCCCTTGTAAGGAATTGAACGCTGGTTTTTAAGAAGTTTTCAAAGTTGATGCCTGTTATTGCAATATGTCCGGTATTCGGTACAATCCATAATTCAGCATTGTGTAGGTTTTTATATAATTCAAGCGCCTGATCAATGTCGATTATTTCATCACGATCACCATGGACGATTAAAGATCTGGAATGAATTGCCTGTACTTCCTGATTGCTCAGGTTAATTTGATAATTAAGATTCTGATCGAATAATGCTTTGATTTGGTCTTCACCATGGTAATGTATCTCTTTTAGTTCTTCAATAAATGAAGGTGGCAGATTTTCATAGGAAAATGAATTGTTGGTATCGCTATTTTCTCCTCCCTTAAATTTTTGAGAAGTACCAATAAGGATCATTGATTCGATTCTCTCAGGATTTAAACCAGCCAACTCCAATAGAGTCAACCCTCCATAACTTAACCCGATGGCTTTCGTTTTTTTAAGTTTTAAATGATCCAAGAGAGCTAAAATATCTTTGGCTGACTTTTCTATCGTAAAGTCAGGTGTGAGAGGAGAGGTTCTGCCATGGCCACGGAGGTCAACGGCGTAAACAGTAAAATGTTGGGCATATGTCGGTATATATTCAGTCCAAAACATTGAAGACTGCGTCCAACCATGAAGTAGTATCAACTGTTCTCCTTCACCATATACCTCATAGTACATCTCAATTCCATTTACCTTTGCTACTTCAGTCTTTTTAGGGAGTTGTCCGATAATTTGGACTGAGATAATTGTCATCAGGGTAAGAGTTATAAGCTTTCTCATGATACTTAAATTGATATTTCCAATAGCTGTATGTGGAGTTATCCCTTTTATGTCCATTTTCGATTCGGTTAGTATCCTGATCTTATATCTTATAAGACTTATATCGAATTGCATATTCCTTTAATCCATCTCTATACCTTCCAAATTGAATCAGGTGATGGATAAATTTTCATTTTCAAGTACTTATCTTATAGAGATTATTTTATAAATTTCCAGTATTCTGTATTCGGTTTTTTTATTTTAATTTCTTTCAGATTATCGATTTGCGCTATAAATCCCCATCCAAATTTATCCTCAGATAATTCAATTATTAACTCGTTTTCTCCTTTTTGCAGAGGTAATTCCATTGTTGTATGATTATCCAGAACATAACCTCTGTCTTCATATCTGCCAGTTGCTTTATATGTATTATCTCCTGTGCACATAACCTCCGAATTCAGACAAACCCGAATTTTATCGCTGTATCCGATTTTGAGCTGTTTTGTCTGTGTTATTTTTGAGTCTATCACCACTTTCGCTAATATTGTATT
>NZ_CEXQWX010000091.1:0-24341 GCF_982718395.1 Carboxylicivirga sp. | reverse complement strand
GATACTTGCGCTACCGAGAGGTTGATAAAATTAAAGACAGCAATTAATAGCACTGATGCAACAACTATTATCAGCAGATTCAGTAGTTTGATATTTCCATGTCGTGCTCCAACCGGGAAACCATAAGTAACCGGATTAAAATAAGCTTCTTTAAGGGGTTGAAACTCAGCTGTGGCGTTTTGATGTTCTTTAAATTGCCAGTACCATGGTTTGGCCAACTCTTTAAGTTCCTCACCTTTACCTGACAAGTCGTAACCCTTTTCGGATACGATATAAAGACCTGCAAGAAAATAACGGATCTGCATTTGTTTCGGGTAATCGTTACCAAACATGCATGTAATGCTATGAAATGGTAAAATAACATCGGCTTGTTTGAAATGCGTCTGTTCATCGAAATCAGCCATTATACCAGATACAACAAAGTTTTCCCTGTTTCTGAAAAGTATCGTTTTACCAATGGCATCTTCGTTGGGGAACAACTTTTTAGCGAAACTTTCGGATAATACAATGCTGTTTTTTGCTTTTAAAACTTCATCAGCCTGTCCCCGGATAAGGGGAAATGAAAAGATATTAAAGAAATCAGATTCTGCAAAAAGACAATAGTCCGTTTGTGTTAAGGTCCAATCAGTTTTTAATACTGTCTGGATATTAAATACACGACAGAAATCTTTAGCACCATCAATATTATCGACAACGTATTGCCCAAATGCCGGAGAAAACGCACACTCCCCATTAAAAGTCAACCTGTAAATATCATCCGCATTTTCATGAAAATGGTCAACTGTTTTTTCAGTGTGGATATAAATCACCAATAACACTGCAACAGTTAAGGCTATTGATAACCCTCCGATATTTACGACTGAAAAAAGTTTATCGTTTTTTAGCAACCTGAAGGTTGATTTTATTTGCCAGATTAAGTTCATATCTTGAATTGTAAGTTTTAACAGATCATAGTCATTGTATTCTCATCAATTAGGTTCTCTTTCTCTTTACCGGTTCCCTACTCATATCAAAGCCATCATTAGATTTCGGGTAACCACCCTCTCCCGAATATCCGGAACCAGCTAACAGTTAACCTATTCATATCTCAAACTTTCAACCGGATTCCGAATAGCTGCTCTATAACTCTGCCACGAAACCGTTAACAAAGCAATACCCAAAGCCAGCGCTCCTGCCAAAGCAAATATCCACCAACTTAAAGTGGTTTTATAGGTAAAGCTTTCAAGCCATTTGTTCATGATGTACCAGGCAATCGGGCTGGCTATTATAAAAGCAATGGCTACCCACTTGATAAAATGTTTGTTGAGCATGGTCAATATTTCGGAAACTTTGGCTCCGTTTACTTTTCGAATGCCGATTTCCTTGGTGCGTTTCTCCGATTCAAGCGTACTCAATGCGAACAAGCCAAGAAAGGACAGAAACATTGCAACAATTGAAAAGATGCCTGTAATTTTGGCCTGCTTTACTTCCTCACCATAGGCCAGCTCATACTTTTCTTCAACACTTTCCATTTCAAATGGAATTTCAGGAAATAGCTTTTCCCATTCGTTTTCCAGAAAGGCAATTGCTTCTTGCTGGTTATGCGCCCCAAGCCTGAGGCTTACATAACCAGGGTAATTATGATGACGTCCAAATTGATAAAACATGGGCTCTACTGCATGCTTTAAGGATTTAATGTTGATATCATTAACCACACCCACAACATGCTTTCTATTATCTCTGGAAAAAAGACCCACACTTTTCCCTTCAATCGATTCCCAGCCAAGCAATTTTAATGCGGCTTCATTGACAATTATTGCATCCCGCTCAGTTGAATAACTCTTCGAAAATGGTCTTCCTTGTATGACGTCAAGGCCAAACACATTGATAAAATACTCATCTATATCGCACGATAATAGTTCAATACCATTTTCTGTATCTGTGTTTTCAGGGAAGACATTAAACTCATTATTAAATCCAAAACCTGGTATAAACTCAGTTATGCAAGCCTTTCCATAGCCATACTGGGTTCGGTATTTATCTATTGTCTCAACATAGAAATTGGCCTTCTTCACTCTTTCCTGTCCGTAATTCGCGATTGAATGCACCGGTATCGCCACAAGGTTTTCTTTGTCAAATCCTGTTGTATGATTCTGCATAAAAGAGATTTGCTTAAAATTCAGAAACTGACTTGCACAAAGTACTATAGTAATGGCAAACTGAATGACGACAAAACTTTTCTGAAATGTCAGGTTATTGCCACCGTCGGTTTTCTTCAACAGAATTGAATTAACACACTCTGATTTGGCCAATAAAAAGGAAGGATGACTACCGGACATTAGTATGGTTATCATTCCAAATAAAGCAATTCCACTCCAAACAAACGGGTCAAAAATGGTATACTCAATATTCTTCCCCAATAAATTGTTAAACCCAGGAAACAGAAAAAATACGCCAAACAAGGACACAACAAGGCTCAATAGAACAATAACTGAAATCTCAATAAAATAATCTCTGATTATTTCTCCCTTACCAGCTCCATTAACCTTTTTTATACCAATTGCAACCATTCGTTTTCGCACAATTGAAATTGATATATTCATTGAGTTCAGACAGCCAATAACCAAAATAGCACATGCTATGACTGCCAGAATCCATAAGTATAATGGTGTAATTGAAGGGGCCAAGTCTCCGGTCAATGAGGCATTCATATGACTACCTTTAAAATCAACTACCTGGTAATTATGCCTGCTCTTCATAAAATCAGGATAGTATTTATCCTCTATCCCGGAAAGTTTTTGTTCAAATCCTTCCGGAAAGTTATTGCCTTTGAATGTAACGAATGTAAAAAGTCCAAAATGATACCACCTTTCATTTATATCAGAATAGCTTTTATATCTGTATTTATCTGATAAGAAATAATCAAACTGAAACATGGAGTTCGACGGGATGTTGTCGATAACTCCATTAATTGTGAATATATTTTCTTCGTATTCAAACGTTTTTCCCATTGGATTTGAACTACCGAACATTTTTTCGGCAAATTGGCGGGTAACTACTGCACTAAACGGGTCTTCAAAAAATGTATCAGGATTTCCGCGCACCAATGGAAAACTAAACAGCTCAAAGAAATCTTTTTCAACAATAGCGCCCCTACTCTCATTAAACCTTTTGAGGTCAACTTTAATTTCTTCCCAGGTCCTAATCAAACTTATAACTTTACCAATCTCAGGAAAGTCACTCTTCAATACATCAGAAAGGGCCAGTGGTGTTGATGCTCCTACAGTTCCATCCTGAATGTTTTTCGTAACAATGCGGTAAATCTTGTCTGAATTCGTATTAAAGTTGTCAAATGAAGTTTCATAATGTATATAAACGAAGATCAATATACTCACCATTAAACTCAATGACAGGCCTAACAGGTTTATTACTGTTAACTTTTTAAATGCAAACAGGTTCCGAAATGTTACCTTCAATAGATATTGTAGTCTATCCATAAGTTTAGTTTAATCGTTTCTATTAGTTATCTGTTTGATAGTTAGGATATCACTTATTCTGAGTCCTAACTACTCGTACCTCAGCGCCTCTACCGGATTCCGCGTTGCTGCCTTCCAACTTTGCCAGCTTACAGTTAACAACGCAATTCCTAAAGTCAATACTCCTGCCAATACAAATATCCACCAACTTAAAGTGGTTTTATAAGCAAAGTTCTCTAACCATTTATCCATGACATACCAGGCAATCGGGCAGGCAATTACCGATGCAATGGCAACCCATTTTATAAAGTCCTTATTAATCGTGGTCAGGATTTCCGATACTCTGGCACCATTTACTTTGCGGATACCAATCTCTTTGGTGCGCTGTTGCAAAGTGAAATTAGTAACTCCTAATACACCTAAACATGCAATAAATATTGATACGATTGTTGCCCATATCATCACTTTAGAAAACCTTTGTTCCTTTTCATATAACCGGGCAAGTGACTGGTCCAGAAATCCATATTGGAAAGGCCAATCAGGGTTAAGTCTGTCCCATATTCCCTTTATGTTATTAATAGTGTATTGTAGTTGTTTACTGCTTTTAGTGTTTATTTTCAGGTAAGCATTTCTCAATTTTTCCGGATTTCTGCAAACAAATCCTAAAGGTCGTATTGGCTGGTGTAACGAGTTGAAATTAAAATCCTTGACAACTCCTATTATATCAACTTTTGGTATTCCTCCAGAGGTTAAATGTGCATTATCAATATTTTCTATTCCAAATTCGTTTTTTGCAGTCTGATTAAAAACATGATCATCTTTGCCTGGTGATGAAGGGTTGAAGAAACTACCTTCGGATAAGGATATTCCAAAAAAATTAAAAAATGAAGTATCGACTTCTATTGAGTTAAATTTTATTCTTTTTTGTTCTCCGGCAACATCCAAAACCCTGCCGCGAGTATTATCAATTTGTCCGACAATGTCATCAGCATAAGTAACATCTGAAATTTCTGAAACCTTCAAAAGTTCTTCATGTAAAATATTGGTATTCACATCGCCGGAAAGTTGTATATAAATAATATCTTCCGTTTTAATACCTGTATCTTGCGATTGCATGTAATGGGTTTGCTTATTGATTAAAAGGGTAACCATTATAAAAGCAACAGAAATACCAAATTGAAATACAAGAAGTGAATTTTTAAGGCCTCCTTTACCATTGATACCTGACACATTGTTTTTCAAAAGCATTACAGGATCTTTTGCAGCTAAGAACAACCCGGGCACTATTCCACATAAAAGTGTTGTAATAACTAATACGCACAAAATAATTAATCCACTTTGTTGAATGAAAAGACTCCTGAACAGAAGAGAAGAATCAGTATAATGATTAAAAGTATTTAAGAAAAGAGCTGCCAGAAAAACTGAAATCAGAAATGAAACGATTACCAAAAACGCCGATTCAGCAGCAAATTCCAATATGACTTTTGACCTTGAAGCGCCTAATGTCTTTTTTATACCCACCTTCTTTAATCGTCTTACTAGCTGAGCCGTAAACAAATTGATATAGTTTATACAGACCAGTGAGATAATCAGAAGAATCACAATAATTAATGTATAAATATATGACTTGCTATTATGAGCCAGAATATCGAAGTCAGTCAAGTTTTCAAAATACAGTTGGTTGTATTGAGTCAAACTTATGTCTTTATAACTTTTAATTGTATAATAAGGGGCATGTTGCTCTATTGACTTAAAGATGTTGTTTTCAAGATTTACTTTGTTTACGTGCGGTTTTGTTTTAAAAAAGACCTGATAGATTCCGAATCCCCAATTGCGATTTACCGCACTTGCATACCACTCAACTTTATGCAATGATTTAACAGCTATTACAGCATTAAACCGAAGCATGGCTTCTTCAGGCAGATTTTTGATGATTGCCGAAACGGTGAAGTCAAACTCACCAAAACCAGATGATTTAAATTTAAGTGCTTTGCCAATAACATCTGTCGAACCAAAAAGCTTTTGGGCTATACTTTCTGTAATAACAATTGCATCGGGTGTTTTTAAGGCAGTTGTTAGATCGCCTGCAATTGCCTGATGTTGAAACACATTAAAAAAACCAGAATCAGCATAAATAGCTCCATCTGCTTTAGTAAGTTTATTATCGACCTCATAATAGCTGTTCTCATACCAGATATCATGTAAATAAGTTTGTGCTTCTACTTCAGGGAATTTATTATCAACAAGGGCAAATACCTTTTTTGATACACCCCACTTCTTATTTTCTGGTTGTAACCTGAATATATTTTCACTATCAGCTATTACTTTCCCTGTATTCAGCTCTTTTGTAATATAGCCAATAAACAAGATGGCTATCGTAAAACTTACCGAAAGCCCCGCGATATTAAAAATTGTATTCTGTCCGAATTTTGTAATATTCCGTATTGAACTTTTGATAATCATAAGCCTGTTATTTAGCTTTATTTTTTTCTATTAAGGTCACCCTTGATTTGTTATATACATCAATTCTTTTATCAGAATGCAGAATAATTATGTCCTTTTTTTGCGCAGTCCCAACTTGCTTGTTATTGATAAATAATTGCCCCTCATGATCACAGAATTGATAATTGGAGAGTTTAAATACTGTCGAATCATTAGTAATATTTGTAGAAAGACACTCCCCTTTTGACACAAAGTATTTGTTATTTATCCAGCTAAAAACCTCATCGTCATTGCCTCTTATGACATATCCTTTTTTGTCTTTTAGATACTCAATTATACAATTTTGAGTTGGGTTCAGATTATAAACCTTTTGAGAAGCATCTTCCATTCCGGTATATGCTGAAGCAAAAAGAGATAATACAGTAAGGGAAAGTATAAAAGTGATCTGGTTCATAACTTGCTTTATATGTTTCTTCTCTATATGCATTGTTTTATCTTTTTTGATTGATATAATTACTACTCATATCGTAAAGCTTCTACCGGATTTCGACTGGCTACTTTCCAACTTTGCCAGCTTACCGTTAGTAAGGCAATAATAACAGCAACCATACCTGCAAGGGCAAATACCCACCAGCTGAGTTCAGTTTTATAAGCAAAACTATTGAGCCACTTATTCATTACATAATATGCAATTGGACAGGCAATTATAAAAGCAATTGTTACCCACCTAATGAAGTCTTTATTTAGCATTGCAATTACCTCAAACACTTTTGCACCGTTTACCTTCCGAATACCTATTTCTTTGGTGCGACGTTTCAATGAATAGATGGCTAATCCCAACATTCCTAACGAAGCCAGCAGCATAGCAAGTATAGAAATCAGCTGGATTGCTTTAGCTTGTTTCTCCTCTTTTTTGTACATCGTATCCAACCAATCATCGTAAAATTGATATTCGAAGTTGAAATTTCCGGCTATCTTATTAAACTCTTTTTCGACAAGTTTCATCGTACCAGAAACATCTCCTGGATAAAGCCTTACGTTTAAATGAGACAAGTTATTCTCATTTCTAATTATTAAAGCTCCAACTTCATTGTGTAAATCCTTGAAATGAAAATCTTCAATAACACCTACCACTTCTGTCCCAAACAATTTTTTTCCTTCGTAAGAGTCCCATCCTGCCTGTTGCATTCCTTTCTTATTGATTAAAGCAGCTGCATTTTTTTCTCCTTCAAAAAAATTACGTCCTTCAATCAGTTTTATATCAAATGTTTCTAAGAAAAGATTATTGGAACATATTTGGTCAAAGTGCCCAAATTCGTCATTTACTGAATTACTGTAAATTGCCCAGGGTGTCCCATGTGTTGGACAAATGTTTTTTACACCTGCAAGACTTCCTATTTTATCGATCAAAGCCGGAACATGCCCTTTAATTTTAAAATGTACATTAATCCGCACCAGTTGTTCAGTATCAAAACCTAGTTCCTTATTTTTTGCGTAGTCAATTTGCCGTTGAATAACTATTAATGCAACAAAAGCAACAATGCAAGCAGCAAATTGTAATACATTTAACGATAGACGGATATCACGTTGTTTTTGTAAATCAATTACCTTGTTTTTTAGCACTATACCAGGTCTAGCTTTCATGGCAACATACGCAGGGTAGCTTCCTGCCAGCAAGGCAACAAACAGGAACAACACCACCAGCATCCCCAGGTACGAAAAACTACCTAATAAGGTATCAAAAACAATTTTTTGTCCTAAAACACCTTCTACCAAAGGTTTGAGTATCCCAACCAGAAAAACAGCCAGTAATGCAGATATTGCTAATTGGGATAAAGCTTCAGCAATAAAGCGTTTAAACATATTAAGCCTTGAAGCTCCCAATACCTGATGCATACCTACCACTTTAATATCGGATGAGATTTTAGCAACAGAAAAATTCACATAATTAAAAATGGCAAATACAAAAATACACAGAGCAAGCCATGATAAAAGGTTTATCAGCTTTACATTGGAATGCTTTAAACCGTCGAATCCTATTGGGGTAAAATAGGCATCCGCAAACGGCGAAAGCTTATAGTCGTAGTCCATTTCAGAGTATGCATGATATTGAGCATTGGCAATAGGTTTTATACGATGTTCTACTTCTTTTATCGAAGCGTTTTTATGAAGTTTGATCAACAGTTTATCGAAATAAGTTCTTTTGTTGTCCATTCCTCTGCTTGAATAAGTCACTTTTAGTTTTGTACTGCAAAAAACCTGGCCATCTAAAGACATTTTTTGGGGGAAATCTTTTATTACAGCAGCCACCGTAACGTCATCTTTGTGCGATAGGTTAACAAGCTGTCCAATTGGATTTTCGCTTTTAAATATCTTCTTTGCAAAAGATTCGGACAAAACAACCTGTCGTTCATTGTTATGAAAATCTCTGAGACTCCCCGCAATAACTTCTGCTCCGAGAATCTTAAACAAAGCATCATCGGTACAAATCATTTTGGAAGGATAGCTTTTGTTTTTAAATACTACCGGTTTCCATGCAACAAAGAAATTCGAAGCATACTGAATTCCGGGAATCTTCTTCATTATTTCACCCGCTGTCTCCTCAGGGATATTAGCATTGTCACCATTAGCTAATACCCTGTATATGTTCTCTACATTGGGGATGTCCTTATCGTAACTTCTTTCTGAAGCGACAAACGCTACTAACAAAATTGCAATTGCACTTGCGAAGGCAAAACCACCTATTGAAATAAGTGATATAGTACGATGCTTTTTAATGGAACGAAGTTGGTATTTAAAATAGGTGAACATGGTATTTGTTTTATTCTAATCCTTCGAATTGTTTATTCATATCGTTATGACTCCATTGGATACCTTATGATACCCTATGCTGCTCACGTACAGATACTCGATTAATCTGGCGTTAATAAGGTTATTCCAGCTTGTTTCAAGGAAATATCACATCCCATTATCTCTTAAAAAACCATCCTTTAACGTGACAATCCGACTTCCATACTTTGCATTTTCCTCAGAGTGAGTAACCTGTATAATGGTCATGCCTTCTTCATTTAGCTTTTTTAGCAACTTCATAATCATTTCACCTTGCTCACTGTGCAGGTTACCTGTTGGTTCATCGGCCAACAGAAGTTTTGGCTTGCCTGCAATGGCACGGGCAATACCTACCAACTGTTGTTGTCCACCTGAAAGCTGTGCAGGAAACAGATCTTTTTTACCAACAATATTAAAACGGTCGAGCAGATCGGCCACTATAGCCTGTCGTTCTTTACGTTTAACTCCCTTATATACAAGCGATGTTTCAATATTCTCGGCAACGGTCATTTCTTCAATTAAATGATAAGCCTGAAAAATAAATCCAATATAATTGCGGTGATACTCCACACGCTTCTTCTCTTTCAGACGGGTCATCTCTTCATCAAAAAAATGATATTCACCTTCATTACTGTCATCAAGCAAACCAATGATATTAAGTAGGGTTGATTTACCGGCACCAGAAGGTCCCATAATACTTACAAAGTCCCCTTCGTTAACGTTGAAATTAATGTTTCTTAGAATGTAAGCTCGCTGTGATTTGTGGTTGTAATATTTATACAAATCTTTTAATGTAATCATAGTTTAAATTTTAAGTCATTGGCCTGTATTGGCAATCTTGTTATTATTTAATCTTATTAATTTGTTTTATCTTGTTTATTCATACCGTAGGGCTTCAACCGGATTTCGACTGGCCGCCCTCCAACTCTGCCAGCTAACCGTCAACAACGCAATTATCAAGGCTAACACCCCAGCTAATGCAAATATCCACCAACTTAAAGTGGTTTTATAAGCGAAGTTTTCGATCCATTTATTCATAGCATACCAGGCAATCGGGCATGCGATTACAAAAGCTATGGCAACCCATTTTATAAAGTCTTTATTAAGCATGGCAAGTATTTCGGAAACCTTCGCTCCGTTTACTTTGCGAATACCAATTTCTTTGGTTTTCCGTGTCATAGATTGTGCAGAAAGAGTAAACAATCCTATACACGATAAAATAATTGCTAATAGTGAAAACCAGCTAAAAACTTTATTAACCCGTATGTATTCCTTATAATGTTGATCCAATTTATCATCAATAAAAAAGTAGTTGACAGAAGTTATTGGAGAGGTGTTCTGCCATTTTTCTTTTAATAATTCTACAACTTTTAAGCTGGCACCTGGATTGGCTCTTACAGAAAGAAGTCCCCAATTTGATAGTTTCTCTTGTTCTGCAAAGAAATGCGCCAGGGGTTGCATTTCGTGTTGCGCTCCCTGATAACTAAAATCTTCAATTGCACCAATTATCGTATTAATTTGCCCGGTTGGTGAGCTTTCCCTGATTATTTGCTTTGCAGCTTCGGAATATCCTAACTTGGTCATAGCTGTTTTATTGAGCACCACACAGTTTTTATAAGAGCTAAGTTCCTGATTGAATCCTGAACCACTGGTAAAAGGAATACCATAAGTTTCAAAATAATTCCGTCCTACATAGGCTTTTTTGAGATGTATACTTTCAACTGTCGACGACGCTTCATGGTAAAATGTATTATAGTTTTCGCTATAGGTGCCAGGTATTGTTTGCGAAAAACACACAGACTTCACATAAGGGCTTTCTTTCAGTTCTTTTGCAATTTTGCTGAATTTATTAGATGCTGCATTAGCATCTTCATACTGCCAGGTTTCCAGCTCTGCAACCACAATGTTTTCTTTATCAAAGTTGGGGTCTTTTTCTATCATGAAACCTATTTGATTCTTAACCAGAAAAGTGACACAGATTAAAATAATAGCAATAGTAAACTGGACAACAACCAGTGAATTCTGAGACAATAAGGATCTGTTTTTCACATTTAGTTTGCCTTTTAAGCTTTGGACTAATTTTGCTCGTGATAAAAACAGGGCAGGAACAATACCTGAAATTAAACCCACAACAAACCAGATGGCCAAAAGCATAAAAAAGAAAATATAGTTTTCGCTAAAGTTGAATTGTAAATTGATCTCAAAAAGCTGATTGAACATTGGCAACAAAGCTATGGCAAGCAGATAGCCAAATATCAGGGCAATAAAACTTATTGTATAGGATTCTGTTATAATCTGACCAAACAGATGATGCCTTGTTGCTCCAAACACCTTTTTAATACCAACTTCACGACTTCTGGTTATTGAACTGCTAATGGTTAAATTAATATAGTTGAAAATGGCAATCCCCAGAATACCCAAAGCAACCAAACTTAAAATGATAATTAAAGTGCCGTTCGATTCGTATTTTGCGTGATACTCAGAATAGGGAAATAAATTGAGATCGGTTTTATTCTCACCAACAGGAAGAAACTTTTCGGTAACAATCCGTTGTAGTTTCGGGTCAATCTGCGATGGAGAAATCCCTTCCTTCAACACAATATAGCTTTCAGAAAAAGTATTGTACCAATCATGCACACTAACAATCCATGGCGAAATTTCCATTCCGGTTTCATAGGATGTTACAATTTCAAATTTTACCGACGAGTTTTCAGGAACATCCACCACTCCATTAACCGTGAGAAATGTGTTTGTAAACTTTATCTGAAGTTTTTTTCCGACCGCCGGAGTATCACCAAAATATTTTTTTGCTACATCGCTACTTATTACGGCTCCATATTTCTCTTTAAGTGGATTTTTAGAGTTTCCCTCTGTAAATGGAAACGAGAACACTGAAAAAAAGGCACTATCAACATATTGTACTCCTTGCGGAAATGCAACATCGTTATAACTCACCCGAAATCCATCCCAGGTAAAAAATCTTGTTCCACACTCAACCTCCGGAATTTGATCTAATATCGTAGGAAGAACCAAACCTTTGGTTTGCATTCCACTTCCTTCTGCCAGACGATAAATTCGTGAGTAATTTTCATTGAAACGATTATACGAGATATCATTATAAATATATAAAGCAAGAATAAGAAAAGAAGCCACACCAACCCCAAGACCAAATACATTGATAAACAAATAGTTCTTCTTTTTAAGAAGAAATCTAAAACTGTTTTTTATTTGCAATCCATTCATCTTTTTTTGTTTTAAAGTTTATCAATAAAGGACCAATGTCTCTACTTCTTCACTTTGCTACTTTTTAAGGATCAACCCACAAATAATACCTTCCCTACTCATACCTTAATGCTTCTACCGGATTCAACATCGATGCTTTAATTGCCTGATACCCACTTGAAACAATTATTACAACAATTGTTATTCCCAGTACAATAGCTAGGTCGTACACTGTGAAATGATATTTAAATTGTCCAGGTATAACTTTTTCAAGAAACCGGGCTAATGGTAATACGATTAGGTTGGCTGCCAATACCAACACAATAAATTGTTTGGTAATTAATGGTAAAATTTGTTCAGTGCGGGCTCCATGCACTTTTCTAACCCCTATTTCTTTCACCTTTCGTTGCGAGGCAAAAACCACCAACCCAAATAGTCCGAGCGCGGCAATTAACACAGCCATAACCGTAAAAAAAGCAAAAGTGTCTTTTACATTCGTCCATATATTTAGAGCAACCCTGTATGTTCCCACATCGTATCCGTTTACATCAAAAAGAACATTGGGGAACAATTCAGCCATTACCGAATTTATATGCTCTAAACTTTCGTTTGTGGTGGCCGGATTTATTTTAAAATTGAGGTCATTATTGGTATCCAGGTTCCCTTGGTGAAGTTTTAAAACATATGGTAAAACAGGGTTATGAACATCGTCGCTATTAAAATCTTTAATTACGCCAACAACAACGTGCTTTCCCCCACTGTCAACCCACTTCCCAATTGGATTTTGCCAGCCAAAAGCTTTTACTGCCGTTTCATTTATTAAACATGAATTGTTATCAGTCGAAAACTCTTTAGAAAAGTTTCTTCCTTCAACAATTTCCATATCCATTGTATTTATAAAACTTTCGCATGCCCGGTTCCACCTGCCGGAAACATAATCATTTTGTGGCCCACCTTCATATAAAATTCCGGTTCCCCAAGTGGAATGTAAAGGAGAATTGTACGAAATTGACATCTCCTCAATTCCCGGTTTAGCAAGAATCCGCTCCCGTAAATAACTATACTTTACATCGGTGTTCATGTCGGGAATCCTACAGTGTAAGAGGTGTTGTTTCTTAAAACCCAAATCTCTGTTTCTCAAAAAATTAACTTGTCTGAACATCCAAAGACTAGAGGTAATTAAAACCACTGATAGAATAAACTGAAAATAAACCATTGCATTTAAGCCCGTAATCTTTCCCTTTTTAAATGGAATACTTCTTTTCAACACCTTAACAGGTTTAAAAGACGAAACGATTAATGCAGGGTAAAGCCCTGCAATAGCTCCTGTTATTACAGTGATTGCAATTAAAAAAAGAAGAAACATTGGATTTTTGAGCAATTGAATTTCGATACTCCGATTAACTACTATATTAAAAAAAGGAAGTATTAAATGTGCTATAAATATTGCGAACAGAAAAGACAGCAAAGCAAGGAAAATTGCCTCCGACAGGAATTGCCACCTTATGTAATTTGTGTTGCTTCCCGATACTTTTCTAACACCAATCTCAACAGAACGCAGTGTTGAAAAAGAAGTAGTAATATTCATAAAACTTACACTTGCGAGTAATAAGGTTAATATTCCCAAAATTGAATAGAATATTATAACAGAGCCTCTATCATCACGTGGGGCCGAGTTTAAATGTAATTCACTTAAAGGCCGCAGGTATATGTATTCTTTGGCGTTTGGGTTATGTTCCAACAGAACATTTTTAATTTTTTCGGAAACAGTTAAGTGTGAGGTGTTAGGTTTTAGGAGTACAATTGCCCTTTGCGAATGGTTATACCAATTCTCTCCCATGTCTCTAAGCAAATTTTTATTCGACCTAAAATATGTAGCGCGGAATTCGGTTTGCTCGGGAATATCCTTCATTACCCCGGTAACAATTAGTTCGCGTTTCCTTTCATCCAGTAATATTTTTCCCAATGGGTCTTGTCCCGGAAAATATTTCTGAGCCAGTGTTTCGTTTAAAACAATTGAATTTGGTTTATCTAATACGCTTGATTTTTCCCCGCGAATTAACTTAAATGAAAATATATTGAAAACATCAGAGGGGGCAAGCCAGCCTTTTTGTTCATTATAGATATGCTCTGCATCAGCCGATAAATATTCGTTCCAGACTTCGCGTAAAATAATCGCGTTTTCAACCTCAGGTATATGGTCACGTAAATATTTACTAACCGGAACAGGTACTTGATTGCCATCACTCATCCGGTCATTTATTTTGTAATTCTGCACCCTGTAAATCCGATCGTAATTTACATTGAACTTGTCCCAATCTTTTTCATACTGAACGTAGCGGGTTATCAGAATAAAAGCTGCCAAACCAACTGAAAGGCACATAATCTGGATAAAAGACAGTCCCTTTCTTCTTTTTATATTTCTCCAGGCTATTAGAATAAAGTGTTTTAACATAGTCTCATATGTTTTTCTTTTTTCTTACTGAACTTACTACTCATACCTTAAAGCTTCTACCGGATTACGACTAGCCGCTTTCCAGCTTTGCCAACTCACCGTCAACAACGCAATTACCAAAGCCAACACTCCCGCCAAGGCAAAAATCCACCAACTTAAAGAAGTTTTATAAGCAAAGTTCTCAAGCCACTTATTCATAGCGTACCAAGCAATAGGGCATGCTATTACAAATGCTATAGCAACCCATTTCATAAAATCGCGATTTAGCATGCCTAGTATTTCGGCTACTTTTGCGCCATTAACTTTGCGAATACCGATTTCTTTGGTTTTTTTATTTGTAATAAACATTGAAATTGCAAAAAGTCCCATGCATGAGATAAGGATTGAAAACACGGACAACACAAAAATAATTTTTGACGTTTTTACCTCTTTTTCATAGAGTGAGGCAACATGTTGCTCAAGGAATTGGATATCAGAAATTGCAGTATTGTCAATCCTATCCACAATTTCTTCCATCTTATTAATAAGCTCTGATAACGATTCAATTTGCGACGATGCCAGTCGCACCACAATTTGCGATTGATAATAATCTTCATATCGTATTGCCATTGGTTCGATCTCATTCTGTAACGAATTATAATGGAAGTCTTTAATAACTCCTATAATCGGTGAACCATTTAAAAAGGCTTTTGAAATGTCTTCTATGCCGAGTTTTTTTATAAATGTTTCGTTAACAATATAACTTTGATAATCAGACTTAAAGATTTTGTTAAAAAGTCTGCCACTAACAATATTATACCCCATTACCTCTGGAAATTCTGCATCAGTCCAATTATGATTTACATCAACAAGTTTTTCTTCGCTGTTGTATTTGAAACTTAGGTTTCTTAACCCGGAATAAAATTTATCTCCTGGAAGATGTACACTGGTACTTGTTTCTTTTATCTCCGGTAAAGATTTTAAAGATTCCTGAATCGTTTTTATTTTTTGGTTTTTAAGTTGAGACCTGTTAGCCAAAGGCATATATGCGACAATTTCTTCATCGAAATTCTCGACACTTTGTTTAAATACATAATGAACCTGCCTGTATATCGTAAATAAAGAAATAATTAGAGCAATTGAAGCTGCAAACTGAACAACAGACAGAAAACTTCTGGCACGAATTACCTTTGTACTACTGTTATTTACTTCTTTTAATGAATCGGATATTTTAACAGATGACAGTTTAATTGCCGGATAGAAACCAACTACTGCACCAAAGATTATTCCGACCGAAATAATAAGTAATACTTGAAGAAAGCTAATGTCAGAAAGACTAATATCAAGTATTTGTTCGAAAAAAGATTCAACAAGTAAGCTTGATACAACAGCAAAAGTTGTGGCTATAAAACATGGCAAAGCCGATTGAAGAATTAAATGGCGAATATTATTCTTTTTTGATGCACCTGTTACTGATTTAATTCCAATTCCTTTTAGACTCTGTGAAGCATTCGCTATTAAAGAATTTGCATAATTTATCAGGGCTATTATAAGCACAAGAACTGAAAGACTTAACAGCAGAAATGTAAATCTACGGTCACCATGCGTACAAACATTGTCAAACTTACTTGCTGTGTGATACAATTCATGTAAAGGATTTAATAAGTATTGGGTATTATTCGCTTTATCTTCATATCCCAATGATTTGAAAACCGAAATAACCCCTGTATTTATTTTATGCTGAAGTTCTGAACGTTGTATTTTTTTATTTGCCTCCACAAATATTTGCAACGTGTTATTACCCCAGCTATCGTCGACGTAATGAGGCACATTGGAAGTAGGCAGCAACAAATCAAACTTCAACGATGAATTTGTAGGTGGGTCATCTAATACTGCTCTTACAGTAAACGCCTCATTCTTATAAATAATAGATTCTCCAATTGGGTTTTTATCTCCAAATATTTTATAAGCCAACGACTCTGACAATGCAACAGAAAACTTATCTTTTGCAAATGCTTCAGTTTCTCCCGATATAAGTTTGAATGAAAAGATAGAGAAAAAATCAGAATCAACGATTAGTGCTTTTTCAATATTGAATTTAGAATTGCTGTATTGAATATTTGTTCCTCGGTCATTAATAATTCTTGTCGAATGCTTAATGTCAGGGATATTATCTTTTAACCATGAGTATAAGATATTTGGGGTAGTACAATAGGTATCACCAGAAGTTTTACACTCGACCCTTGATATTGTTTTGTAATTTTTGTGAAATCGGTCATAGGTCATTTCGGCATAAACATACCTACCCGCTAAGATAACAAAGGTTAAACCGATTGTTAGTCCTAAGATATTAATTGAAGACACAACCTTATTTCTTTTTAGGTTGCGTAATATTAATTTGATTTCTGTTTTAAGCATAACTCCATTGTTAGGTTATTACTAATACCTCAAATCCAAATTATCAGTGCTTATATTCCAAAATTTTGCTACTTATAAGGACTTTACCTCAAGCAAAACCTACATTACTCATACCTTAATGCTTCTACTGGATTACGACTTGCTGCTTTCCAGCTTTGCCAACTCACCGTCAATAAGGCTATCAGAAACACAAACAGGCTTGCCATAAGGAAAACCCACCAACTCAATTCTGTGCGGTAAGCGAATTTATCCAGCCACTCATTTGTTATTATATAGCCTGTTGGTATAGCTACAAGCACTGAAATGGCAATCCAGACCATAAATCTCTCACTTACCTTAACAAGCAGATTAAAGACAGTGGCACCATTGGCTTTCCGAATACCTATTTCTTTGGTCCGACACTGCATCGAGAACTTAACAATAGCAAAAATGCCAAGGATGCTTATTAATAAAGCAATAACAAACCCAACTTTAGCAATAGCACCAACCTGCTCATCGCTTTTATATTGATTCTCATAAACCTGATCAAGAAAGTTGTACTCAAAAGGCCGGTTATGAACATGCTGATGCCAGATAGTTTCCAGATGCTTTATTGCATCCTTTTCATTAGCCGTGGTTTTAACAAGCATCCGGTTCCAACTCTTGACTTCTGACAATTTATAGTACAACTGAGGATCAGCAGTTTGGTAAGAAGATTTTTTGATATCGGCAATGATACCTTTAATTGTAAGTTTGTTGTTTCCTATTTTGATTACCTGCCCAATTGGATCGGCTAAATTTAATCGTGCCTGCAATGTCTGGTTAATCAACACAGTCGAAGCGGAATCATTAAATACTTCCAGGTTATCACCTGATAGAACCTCCATCTCCATAAGATCAAGGTAATTGTCTTTTATAGCAAAGGTTTCAGTCAAAACCACCTCATCCTGACTCATTTGACTCTTCACTTCAACCACATCACCTCCTCCAATTGGGGTACGGCTTGTAGCTGTTACTTCCAATATGGCAGGGTGCTTGATCAGCTGTTGTCTGATTTCGTCATAACTCGTTTCAAAACCGCCATATGGTTGTAAAGTGATAATATTGGATGTTTGATAACCGAGAGCAATATCCCTCGAATAATGCAACTGCTTTTGTATTACAACCAGGAATATCAAAATAATGATTGATGAAGTGAATTGCGCAATCATCAGCACTTTTTGAACTGAAGAGATCTTTGGCTGCGTAACATTTTCTTCAGATGAACCACTTGATTGGGTCTTTGTCATTAAAAAGGCTGGATATAAACCTGAAAGCAAACAAACAAACGCTACAACAATGAAGATAAAACCATAGAATTCGTATGATCTGAAGTTGATAAATATTTCAGCATTGGCAATTGAATTGAACTTTGAAACCGTCAATACCGCGAAAAATATCCCAATAATCGCAGCACATAAAACATATGTAAAGGTTTCAGCCAGGAACTCAAAAAGTATCAGTCTTCGGTTGGCACCTATAATTTTTCTAAGCTTTACATTTTTTGTTCTGACAAACAGAGTTGATAAAAACAAATTGGTGAAATTAATACAAGCTAATACCAATATCACAAATGCTAACAGTACAACAATATAAACGGTACTTTTATCCATTTTTGCTCTCACAAAATCATAAAGAATGTGCGTGCCGAATCGAATATCCTTGAGACTTTGTAATTCGTATTTTTGGATTAGTTCCTCAAATCTGAAACCGGTTTTAAGCATTCCTATTTTATGGCATAACTGTTCATGATTGGTTTGATTGCCAACTTTAAAATAGATATTATAATCCCGTTCATTGTCCTGCATCCAGTCGATTCCCCATAATGGGAATAGAATATTCACCTTGATATGAGAATTAACAGGCATATTATCCATAACAGCTCCGACCTGCCAAACCTGACCAAAAGCTTTAATTTGCTCCCCGACAGGATTTTTGTTTTGAAAAAGTTTGGTCGCTAATTTCTTTGAGACAACAACTTTGTCGGGCGTATTAAACCCATTTCGAGGACTACCTGCAAGTAATTGGTAATCAAAAAATGTAAAGAAATTAGTATCTGCTATTGCTACCTGATCTTCATAAATCAACTCCGAACCTACTTCAATTCCGATATTCTCACCAAAATCAGGGTGCAGAATAATCCCATCTTCAATCTCAGGGAAACGGTTTAAACATTCCTGGTAAACAGGTATGGTTAATCCACATCCCGTTACGCTCTCGCCGTTAAGTACCGCACTAAATGTAAGCCGATAAGTTTTATCACTGTCTGTATTAAACTGGTCGTAACTTAATTCATTACTTGCCCAGTGAAAAATAAGAACCGAGATAGCAATACCAATACTTAGACCTAATATGCCAATGCTATTGGTCAAGCTATGTTTTAGAAAAATTCTATATAGATAACTAAATCTATTCATCTAAGTAACTCTTTATAAGTGATTCGGCTCATTGCCTATAATTGTGTATCATTAAAGCTGGCAGAATCACAAAAATTAGTTTATTCGTAACGTAATGCCTCCACCGGATTACGGTTTGCAGCTTTCCAGCTTTGCCAGCTTACTGTTAGTAAAGCAACAATTATAGCTGTCAATCCTGCAAGAGCAAATATCCACCAGCTTAAAGTGGTTTTATAAGCGAAACTTTCCAGCCACTTACTCATTGTATAATATGCAATTGGACAAGCCATAAAATAGGCCACTACCACCCATACTATAAAGTCTTTATTAAGTAATTCCAGTATCTCTGATATTTTGGAACCGTTGACCTTCCGTATACCAATCTCTTTGATCCGGTTTTTTATACTATACTGCGCCAAGGCAAACAGCCCCAAGCATGCGATAAATATTGCCAGGACAGCAAATACTAAAAGTATCCGGCTTATTCTTTGCACATTATCATGCATCATTGCAAACTCATCGTCAAGGAAACGGTACCTTATTGGTTGGTTTGGTGAAAACTCCACCCATTTTTCTTCGATTGATTTAAGCACTGAAGAAACATCTGCTGTATTTATTTTAACAGACATTGTTTCGGTGCTATTGCCTAAACGTAAGCAAAGTGGCCATATCTTCTCTTTGATGTTATTGAAATGAAAATCCTCAACTACTCCAATTATTTCAATGGTCTGTCCAAAGTGATCAATCATTTTTCCTATAGGTTGATCAAAATGAAGCCTTTGGGCCATCATTCTGTTTATAATAACTGCATTCGCATCTGAAGTTCTCTCTTTAGAGAAATTCCTACCGTCTATAATTTTCAACCCCAAGGTTTCAACATAATCATGATCTACCCGCCAACTTTGAGCTGCTATTGGTTCACCAGTATTCCTTTTACCCACATGCCAAAAGGTGTTACCATTTCTCATTGTTCCTTCAATAGGTAAATAATTACTTATTGAGACATTTTTCACATTTGGCAGAGTTAATAACTCATTTTTAAACGTTTCAATTTTATCCTTTAATGTTTTGGTTCCTTTTAATATCAGCACCTGTTCTTTTTCGAAACCAACGTCCTTAGTTACTATAAAATTCATCTGGCGCAATACCACTCCCGCCCCAATAATCAGTATAATCGATATTGTAAATTGAAACACAACCATACCCCTGTAAACTCCTGACATTTTACCGGATTGCTTAACCATTCTTTTAATGACTTTTACAGGCTCAACACCTGACAAATACAGAGAAGGATAGATGCCGGCAACGGCTCCAATACCAATAATTACCAAGACCAACGAAGGGAAAAACCACCACTCATTTAAGGGTATTGTCAATGATTTCGAAGAAAGGCTGTTGAAGAGTGGTAAGAATAGCCAAGCCAGGATCAGACCACTAATCACTGATATCATGCTATAGAACACCGACTCAAAGAGAAATTGCATTAAAATTGAATTACTTTTTGCTCCGACGGTTTTTCTAAATCCAGCCTCCATTGCCCTACTTCCTGATTTTGCAAGGGAAAGGTTTATAAAGTTAATACAGGCCAGGATAATGATGCATACTGCAATAGCACCAAATATCCGGATAATGCGGATATCACCATGTAACTTTCCATCCGTAATTTGTCCTGACCTTAAATGAATATCATCTATAGGTTGCAAGCCATAGCCAAATTTATGAATGTCTTCTTTACTTACATATCCTCCCTCAAGCATGGCAGGACCAAGGTATTTAGTTACAATTCCCTTCAATTTCTTTTCTAATGCTGGAATATCTGTTCCATACTTTACCAAAACATATGTATCATAATTATTTTGCGTCCACCTGGTCCGTTCTCCTTCACCAAAAATGTTGAAGTATAAGGCTACAAAAAAATGGTAATCGAGATGCGAATTTTCTGGGAAATCTTCTATAACACCTGTAACTTTCAATGGTCTTTTGGTATCATTATTAACAATAATTGTTTTTCCAACCGGATTCTCATTTGGAAAAAATTTATCTGCTCTGCTTTTAGAAATTACAACCGCTCCTGCATCAATAAGTGCGTTTTGTGGATTACCATATATAAACTTGGATTCTAATATCTCCAGGGTTCCCTGATCTGCATAAACAAAGCCTTTTTCGAATGAGTTGTTCAACTGATCCCCCCTTCTGACCTGGTGACTACCAGCCCCGAATAATTCTGAGGAATTAATTCTCCCTGATTTTTCGATTTCAGGATATTCATCTACAAGCACCTTATAAAGTGGAGCAGGCATGGACGTTTCTTTGTAAATTTCACCTTTATATATCCCTTGATTATAGACTCTAAAAATTCTTCCCGTGTTTTTGTAATGCTTATCGTAACTCAATTCGTGTCTGATAAACAAGGCAATAAGAATACATGCAGCAATACCTATTGCCAAGCTACATATTTTAACCAACGAATAAAGTTTGTCTCTTTTGAAACTCCTCCATGCCAGTTTAATATCATTTCTTAGTATACCCATGACTTAGTTTTTTCTCAGCTGTTTTTTCACATATAATCTATCTACTTCACAAAATACAGTGAACTTTAAATGCTATTGGCTAAGTTTCCCTACAACATGGTAATTGCTGAAAACTACTTTACATCGTTTCTCATTATTCGGATTGGAAACAGCAAATCCGATATGTACATTCTCTGACATTGGAAGAGTTTCACTCTCAATCCTCTTCCATTGTATTCCATCTTTGGATAAATAGCTTGTGAAACTATCACCACGCCTGACAAGTTTTACCCAATATGGAATCCGGGCATCCTTGTCACCTCCTGAAGGCGTGGTACTATTACCTGTTTTCAACCGTCTTAGTAAAAATGCTCCATCTTCCGGTGTTATACCTACACTCATATATTTCGAATTAGCAGCTTTCGATTCTCGTATCATAACGGCAACTTTTACCCACTTATGTGTGGGGTCTATATGATCAATCCTCGTATATATCTCACCATCGCCTTTTAAATATCTGTAAGCATAATGAAAGCGATCAGAAGTGCCCCACAAATCTGTTCCTGTGGTTTGTATAGCAAGTACATTTTTATTACAACCTAAACTACCTGCAATTGCAGTTTGTCCAATATCTTCAGACATCCATGGGTAGCAAGAGCTGTTCTTACTTTTTATCTCAATTTGTACCGTTGCTTTCTCTGATTCGTTAAACCCATCACTAACTACATATTGGAAGCTATCACGTCCTGCAATCCCATTTGATTGATAAATCAACTTATTTTCTTGTTGAATGAGTGTGCCAAGTTGAGGTCGAGTGAACTCTTTAAGAAATATTGAATCTCCCTCTTTGTCATAGTCGTTTTTCAAAACATACAACATGGTTTTGCTGCCAACATACAATTGTGCTCTATCATTTCGGACTTCAGGTGCGAAATTTTCTAGTACATTGACTTTAATATAAACCTTATTTGATTCTTTTCTTCCATCACTTATTAGGTAGGTAAAACTATCCACTCCTGTAAAACCCACCTTAGCTGTATACTCCAATATATTCTTGTTGATAGTAATTTTCCCGTGTAAAGGGTCAGCTACTTCCTGAATCGATAACTTATCTTCATCCTTATCTGTATCATTGTTTAACGGACTGATTTTAGCCGATTGCCCTTCGAAAACTTTGACTTCATCAACATTGCCTACGGGGATATGGTTACGGTATTGAAACCAAGCCAAGATTCCGAATTGAATGATGGCTAATCCAAGTATTAATTTAAAGAAATGAAACCGCCAGATATCTTTCATACCCATTATTTTGCTGTTTGTTTTAATTTCAACTATTCATATCTTAAACTTTCCACCAGGTTACGACTGCTGCCTTCCAGCTTTGCCAGCTGACGGTAAATAAGACAATAAAGATTGCGGTCAGCCAAGCCTGAGCAATCCACTAGCTGAGTTCTGTTTTATAGGCAAAGTTGCTAAGTCGGTTGTCCATAGAGTAACAGGCAATAATAAATGCAACAACAATCCATTTGTGCAAGCATGTCTAGTTTCCTTTCGGGCCATTTAGAAATTAGATGCTTATAAAGTCTCTATATCAGCTGACTCTTTATGTATCTTCTCCGTCACCACATGACCATCAAACAAGTTAATCACACGGTGGGCATACTCCGCATGTTCAGCAGAGTGAGTAACCATCACAATGGTTGTTCCTTCCTCGTTTAGCTGGCGTAACAGGTTCATCACTTCAGCTCCGTTACGTGAATCAAGGTTACCTGTTGGCTCATCAGCAAGAATTAATTTTGGATTAGCTACAACGGCTCTTGCAATAGCAACACGCTGCTGCTGACCTCCTGATAACTGCTGTGGAAAATGCTTGGCACGATGTGCAATCTGCATACGCTCCATCACTTTCTGTACACGCTCTTTGCGTTCGCGGGCCGACATCTTCAGGTAGACCAAAGGCATTTCAATATTCTCAAACACATTGAGTTCATCAATCAGATTAAAGCTCTGAAACACAAAACCAATATTACCTTTCCGCAGGTTGGTTCGCTGACGCTCTTTAAATGAGGCAATCTCCTGTCCATCAAAAAACAATTCTCCTTCTGTTGGATTATCCAGCAGACCGATAATATTCAACAAGGTCGATTTACCACATCCAGAAGGTCCCATGATGGCAACAAATTCACCTTTTCGTACGTGAATATTAACGTTATTTAGAGCTGTTGTTTCAACTTCTTCAGTTCTGAAAATCTTTTGGAGGTTATTAGTTCGTAACATATCTTTTTAGTTGTACTTGTTAATCTTCTTATAAAATATAATAATTAGCTAATAGCTCTTTTTTATTCATATCTCAATGCTTCAATTGGATTTTGACTGGCAGCTTTCCAGCTTTGCCAGCTCACGGTAAATAAATAATAGCACAAAAAGCTACTGAAAGAGCCAAAGGGTTAATGACTAATATACTTTTTGATTTTAATAATCTGCGTAATATTAATTTAATTTTAATCACAGTTTCTTAGTTTAGAATTACCACTTCATTATCTCCGAAAATCTCATATCCCGAAGTTATAACTTCTTCGCCTGCTTCAAGCCCTTCCAATACTTCAAAATATTTTGG
>NZ_CEXQWX010000090.1:0-24514 GCF_982718395.1 Carboxylicivirga sp. | reverse complement strand
GGCAGAAATGCTGCAGAACGACCCATATATCCCGATTGGAGCAATGTTGTAAATCCGAATGATTAAAATGCATCGAGAGTTCCAAATGGCAGATGAAGATAAAATTTAAACCCATGAAAAATTACTGGCTGATATCACTTTTGATGATCGTATTGGTGGCGTGTAAAGAGCCTCCTTCCGAAATTATTGATTCATACATTTATATTCAGAAAAAAGGAAGAGAGAATAAAGATTGGCAACTTGTGTGGCAAGATAATTTTGTAAGTTCCATACTGGATACCAGCAAGTGGACGCGAATTCCACCTAATAAGGCAGATTGGGGTCGGCATATGACAAGTGATTCGCAATGTTATGATATCAGAGATGGGAAACTGTATCTGAAAGGTATTAATAACCCGGATACCATAAGTGATCCACGACTATTTCTGACGGGAGGTGTTTATACTAAGGGAAAATTTGCCTTTCAATATGGGAAGGTTGAGATACGAGCTAAGTTAGAGTGTGCACAAGGAGCCTGGCCAGCCATTTGGATGTTATCAGAGCAAAAGAAGTATGGCAAATATCCAAGAAATGGTGAAATAGACATTATGGAACATCTCAATTTTGACGATATCATTTACCAAACAACACATTCTTATTATACTCTGGAACTAAAGCAAAAAGATAATCCTCCTCATCATGGTACCGCGGAATTTGATAAAGATAAGTTCAATACGTTTGGATTAGAATGGTATCCTGATAAATTGGTATTTACCTTAAATGGAACAGAAACATTTATTTATCCGAGAGTGGATGATGTTGATCCGACACAATGGCCTTACGATCAGCCCTTTTACTTGCTAATTGATCAGCAATTGGGTGGCTCTTGGGTTGGAAAGGTTAATCCGTCTGACTTACCAGTACAAATGATTATAGACTTTGTGAAAGTGTATCAGTAATCTTCCCGGAATTTTATATAGAAACCTATAGGAGTTGAAGGTTTTTAATACTATTTAGCCTACTTCTTTCGCTTATTGTTCCAGTACTCAATGTATTTATCCATAGTAACTATACCAACTGGTCCCTGGTATATTCCGCCAGTAAGGACATGATCCTTAACGCGTACCGCTATAGTGATGGTTTTCGTTTTCTGATATAAATGCTTAGGAATAACATAGCTTCGTTCAGCTTTCCATGCATCGCCATAGTTAAAAAAGTAACCATGGGAGATTTCACCTGTCTGTCCAATTAGTATGCCATTGATAAATACTTCATCAACATCGTCAATTTTACCCAATAGTAATACCAGTCTGTCTTCCTTTAAATCCTGTGGAAGTTCAATCGTTTTGCGATACCAGGCTATTCCGTCGTAGCCTTCATAGCCCTGATCTTCCCATGCACGGGGAACGGTTATTTCATCCCAGTTAATGTCGTTATATTCAACCGCCTTATAATAGCTTTTGTCACCTGTTTTAAACTTCCAGTAGCTTTCTAACGGTAAATCCATCGTAAGAGGATTTACTTCGGAACGGATACGAATGTTGCCAGATATGATTCCACCTTCATTATAGGCATCATATACCCTAACGGCAATAACATTTGGTTCACCATATTTAATAAGATGATTTGGCAATTTATATAAGCGGTGAGCATTATATGCTGTTTTAAAATGTGGAGGAAATTTTCCTGAGCAATTTATATGCTCACCATTGAGGAAAACATCATCTACGTCATCGATATAACCCAAGTCGATCCAAAGGTTAAGTTTTTTAGCATCCTGAGGGATGTTGACTTCACGGCGGTACCAGGCATAGCCATCATAGCCATTAAAGCCTTGCTGTTCCCACATGGAGGGTACCGTTATTTGTTCCCAATTAAAGTGGTTATATTCATATCGAGCCCAGTCTTTATCATCACCAATTGAGAAATACCATTTACCATTCAATGATATGTAGTCACGCAAGTTTTGAGCATTTGAAACAGATGTCAGTGCAAAAAAGAGCAAAAGTGGAATGATTATTTGTTGGATATTTCTTCTCATAATTACTTATTTAACCATTCCCAGAATGTGTCCAACAAATCGGGTTCTTTGCGAACCATTTTTTTAAATTTCTCAAATTGCACTTTGGTCATAATACCTATTGGTCCCTCGTAAATACCACCATCAATGCCAGTATCAACTACTCGCACTGCAATGGTGTTCTCACCAGTAGTATTAATAAGGCTGTTTGGTATTTTATAAGCACGCAGCGTGGTGTGTGATTGGTAAGAACCATGTAATCCTCTGGCCAGTGACGAGCGAAGATTACCAGGTGATACTCCACCAATTCGCGTACCATTGAACCAGGTTTTATCTTCATCATCAATTTTACCAAGAAGTAATATCAAATCCTGACCTTTAAGTTCATCAGGAAGTTTAAATGATTTGCGATACCAGGCTATACCATCGTAATTGTGCCAGTCTGCATTTTCCCAATAGGAAGGAACCTGAATATTACTCCAATTAGCATCGTTATAATCGCTTCTTTCGGCTCCCCGTTGATTGTGTATAGCAAATTTCCAGTTACCTGATAAATTGAATGCAACCAGATCATTAGTTACGTTGGAGTATAGCTTAACCGGCCCGCTCATTATACCGCCATTGTTATAATAATCGTATACTCTTATGGCAATGACATTCTCACCTTTTTGCCAATAGCTTTGTGGAATTGTATAAGAACGCTCTTTGTCATAGGCTGTTTTTGTATGCGGTGGCATACCGCCTGTATGACCTACGTATCGACCGTTGACATATACTTCATCAGCATCATCGATGCTACCAATTTTAAATATTAAGTCACTCTGTGGAGGTATATCGAAACGTATGGTTTTTCGATACCAGGCAAATCCGTTATAATCGTTATAACCTTGAGATTCCCATGATGATGGTACCCTTATACTTTGCCAGTCTGAATCATCAAAATCGAATTCTTTCCATTTTTCATGATCACCGATGGAGAACCTCCAGTTTCCCTCAAGGTATTGTTCTTCCTGAAGTATCTGGGAGTTTGTCAGGGTAGTGCCCAGAATAACCAGGCAGCAGGTCAATACAATATATTTTAGTGTTTTGGCTATCATAGATAAATCTTGCGATTAAAAGTACACAATATCAAGACTAATGCAAAAATCAATAAAAACCCAGGCGACAGGTCCTTAATGAACAACATGTTGGAAGTTAACAGGGAATCGAAGAGTTTTGCCTTGTAATGATGAATTAACAGCATAAATTTCCTTGTTTTTAAACGTTGACTCAACGTATTCTATTAACTGCTCATCTTCACCAATAACTTTATGAAGGATTAATTTGTTGTTTTTGTCAACTCGGAACTTAATAACTAAATCTTCCTCGCAATCAGGTTTCAGGTATTCAAAACTTGGACCTCTTAAACTTTTCCTCAATTCTTTGTTTAGTTGCTTACAACATTTCTTCATTGCAATTTCCTCAGGAGTTCGAGCCATAGTTGTTGCACTTAATCCAACTAAAAGTACCAATACTGTAAAAAAATTTCTTGCTTTCATAATTCAAGTTTTTAATGTGGTTATTAACTTATTTACAAAAGCAAATGTAGAGGGGCGATAACACCGCAGCGTCAAAACGATGTCATACCTTGTCATTAATTGTCATCAAAATGTCATGCAGGTTGTCAAATTGTGGATTTACGAAATTGTTGAAGTAGTTATTTATGTATATGCTAGGTTGTTAAGACGTATCTATTGAAGCGGATAATAAGAACATTTAGTGCGTCATTATCAACTTGACAATTCGGCAAATTACGATTTTAGCTGCTAACAAGCCGGTAGCCCATACCATGCACTGTAATTATTATTTGAGGATCATTTGGGTTGTCCTCAATTTTTTGTCTAAGCTTCAAAATAAAGTTGTCAATGGTTCTGGCGGTTGGCTGAAAATCATAACCCCATACATTATCCAGCAAGCTATCACGGCTGATAGTTGCATTTTTGTGTTTCAACAGGTATTGAAGTATCTCAAATTCTTTACTGGTCATTTTTACAGCCTGACCATCAACCTGTGCTGTATATGTATTAAAATCAACCGATAAACGACCAATATCAATCGATTTAGTTGCTGGTGTTTTAGTTTGGTTCTCAGTGCGTCGTAATACTGCCTTTACCCTGGCCAATAGCTCTCTTAGACTGAATGGTTTTGTCAGGTAATCATCTCCACCCGACTCCAAACCAATGACTTTATCAATCTCTTCTCCTTTGGCTGTCAGGAATATAATGGGAGTATCGTTGTTTTCATGACGCACTTTTTTACATACATCAAAACCACTTATATGAGGTAGCATCACATCAAGTAGAACCAGATCAAAGCTGTTACCAAGGATTTTTTGCAGTCCTTCCTTGCCATCCGATGCGGTTTCAACTTCATAACCTTCAAATTCAAGATTATCTTTAATACCTGATTGCATATCCGGTTCATCTTCAACAACTAAAATGCGTCTCATCACTTTTGTTTTGATTGATTATTAATGGGAAATAATATTTTAAAGCAACTACCTTTTCCTTCCTGACTATCTAATTCTATTTTTCCGTTATGACCTTTTACAAGGTGCATGACAATGCTTAGCCCAAGTCCAGAACCTTTAGCATGGTGAGCAAGATGTCCTTTGGTAACCCGATAAAACTTATCAAATATGTGCTTTTGCTCCTTTTCTGAAATACCAATGCCTTTATCACAGACTTTTATATATTGGTAATTGCCGCTTTGACCTGTAGAGAGGCTAATTTCTTTAACGTCATTACTGTATTTAATAGCATTGTCGATGAGGTTAATCAGGCACTCAGTAATGGCCTGGTTGTCTCCTTTAATGTCGGCTAATGTTTCATCAATCTGCTTATTAACTGTAAAACCTTTCTCCCTGAAATGATAACCGTAATTACTTAATACTTCATCAGCTATCTGGTTGATTTCAACTTTTCCAAAGGTCAACTTCTGACGTCCGCTTTCTATCTTGGAAAAATTAAGGATATTATTAACGATGCCTGATAAACGTTGTGTTTCGCGGTAGATTATGTCATAGTACTTCTGTCGCTTGTTATCATCTTTTAATCGTCCTAACTGCAAGGTTTCGGCATACATACTGATTAATGCCAGAGGCGTTCGTATTTCGTGTGATACATTGGAAACAAAATCAGACTTAACTTTTGCAAGGTGAAGTTCTCGTTTAACATTTCTGTAAAATAACCAGGCGCCGACCACCAACAATATATCAACTAAAATGAGTAAACCAATATTCTGCCTGGCTCTGTCCTTGGCTAAATCAGATATGCTGATACCTCTTGGTTTAATTCCCAGTTTGTAATCAGGTAAAAGCCATAGTGTTTGCTCCTTAACAACATCTTCAGGTGCTTCATTTAACAGGCTGCTGGCAATAAGCTCATTAGTTTTATTATGACGTACCACGATAATAAGATCATTGCCTGCCACCATTTGCAAGCGAGGTGCCATAGCCTGACTGATAAATGATTGCGCATTAATCAGTAGCATATTCAGGTAATACTGTTCCTTATCTGTACTCAAAAACAATAACATCGACAAATGATTATGGTATTCCAGGTCGATACCAATGATTTTTCGATAACCGCTTTTAAGATATCGCTTTAGTTGGTCAATATTAGCTTGATTGTTAGTCAGCTGAGTTTTGATTTCATGTTTTAAGCTGTCATCTTCAATTTGGAAATCATCCAGGTTTAATGAACTGGATTTGATAGGATGCAAGATAAATGATTCGATCTGTGGGATATCTGACTGTTTAGTCTCAAACGTACTTTGATAATCAGAAAGAGTAATCTCTTTATAAATATCATCTATCCAGTTACCAGTTATATCATCTGCATATTGGTTAATTGAATATAAAACGGATTCGAGCTGATCCGTATAGATTGACTCAATTACCTCCTCCTGATCGCTCAGTGTTAGTAACTCAATTGCTGTAAACAAAGAAGTTGGGATGACAAGAAGTAATCCCACAATTAGCCATGGTTTTATGACAAAGCGTTTGGCAGGCATTTATTTTCTTAATCGTTTAGAGTCGTAATACATCAGGTTGAATTGCTTAATTTTAGTGTGCTGGTTTTGCCTGGCCGAAGCACTTGCAATTATTGGTAGAGCTATTGTGGCATATGCAATAAAACCATATTGCCAAAGCCAGTAAGTTAAAAACAGGGCAGACAGAAAAGTCAGAACTCCAATAATTGGAACGGTTTTATCATTCTCAGCTCTTACGTCGTCGACATGTATTTTTGCAGGACAGTTGCATGAGTTACACATAACTTCGAATTCAGCACCTTTGGATTTAGCTAATTCAATACGGTCGCCTATCCAAAAGGATGGTATTTTAATATCCTTTTTGCAATTGGGGCAAGGTGTTATAAGTTTCATTTAGATGACGATTTTAATTAAATAAAATAGCTTTAGTCAGGTATCTTAATGTGTTCAGGTTCTTCTTGTTGAAATTGTCGCATTTCATCAATAACAAGTTGCATATCATCCAAAAACTCCTTGCTACAACCTTTTGTTTTAGCAATCTCCAGATATGCTTCCATGGCTTCAATAGCGCAAACATCGGTACCAGCAATAACAAAAGCTGGCCAGTCGTTACGCAGACATTTATGTAATATGGCTTTTTGATCTTTCATACTCGAATCATTAACTGCAAAAATAGAACTTATTCATAACTGAACGTATTATGCGTAAGCGTTATTCTTTTGATTCAGCATTCAATAAATCCATTTTTAAATGAGGAATGCCATCTTCTAAATATTCATCAGATATGATTTGATAGCCAAGACTTTGATAAAAACCTTTTAGGTATTTTTGAGCACTTAGTTGTATATGTGAAGAGTGCCACTCTGTATAGATCCATTCTTTTGCAAATATCATGAGTTCTCTGGCCAACCCTTTGAAACGATGGTTTTTACTAACAACCAGTCGGCCTATTGAAGCCTCAGAAAAACGTGTGTCCGGTGGCAGAATTCTAAGGTAACCAATGACTTCATTATCTTCGATTGCCAATAAATGGTGCGCCATTTCATCATTGCCATCTAAGTCGTTATAAACACAGTCTTGTTCGACAACAAATATCTCAGCTCGTAATTGCAGTAAATTATATAACTCTTTTAGATTTAATTCGTTAAAAGGTGTAATTCTAAAGTGCATTTGTCAGTTTAATGTTAAAGTTAGCCATGAAGATAAAATCTTTTCAGAGTTGACGCAACCTTTGGATTTTTATCCAGTCTTAGGCTTTGGGGATTTATAAATCAATTTTGTCGATGAGCTATTTCTAAAAGCTCAAATAAGATTAGAAAATATTGCATATGTATACACAACTATTATTGAAAGGGGTGAGAATTAGTATCTTCTCTGTATTGTTACTTTTTGTCTGTAATAATTCTAATGCTACTCAGGTAAAGGATTATAAAAACATAGGAGTTGAAGCCAGTGAAAAAATTAACCCAACAGTCATCAAATCAGAAAAACAGGGATTGGATGATAATGCTTTGGTCAATTCTAATACGAGTGGCTGGGGGAACGAGCTATTTGTTGTACTTACCTTGATACTTACATTGGTTGTATTGATTCAAGCCATTTATTTACGAAAAACCAAGTTAAAGCTGATTTATTACCGTGAAGAGAATAGTAAGAAAGGATTAGAACATCAGAAAAAGGAGTTAGTTTCCAATCTGAGGAATTCAATGCAAAATTATGAGTTGGTAAAAAATGTATCTGACAACTTGTTACAGTTAAAAAGAAAGTTAAATGACGAAGATGGTGAAGAAGTACAAAAAATAATTTTACAAATACTCGACCAATCGGAACCAAAGCATGAAGATGACCTTGAATTACATTTTCACGAAGCACACGGTGAGTTCTATAAAAAGTTAAAAAAATTGGCTCCTGACTTGTCATCTCTTGAGCTGAAGATATGTGCTTTATTGAAGTTGAATATGACTTTTGATGAGATTTCAATACTGATTCATCAAAATGCTAAAAGTATTGAGAATAAATGTCTACAAATAAGACAGGCCTTAGGTTTAGCTAATAAGGATATTCAACTGAATAATTACCTTGCAGAGTTGTAGTCACGTTTATCTTGAGTTAATACTAAAACCATTCACTGATGCATTACTTGTGTCAGCGTTTTTTTTGCCAATTTTTATAGTGAGCTCTCTTGTTCTTAAACCGTTCAACTGATTTGTTCAATTAATTTCTATAACATTATACCTGCTGGTACGTACCAAACGTAAGGGGAATTCAAGTATAATTTAAAGTAATTTTAAATTGATAATAGGTTATTGACGTGTTATCTATTTCGAATTATATTGACAGTTTTTGAGAAATTTTAGATAGGTGAATGGCTGAAAAGATTGTTTTCCGGACGCTACCATATTATCTATCGGATGTTTAATAACTAAATGGTATTCTATGAATAAACTTCTACTTTCAGGATTATTACTGATTTGTATGGCTTGGTCTGGTGTTAATGCCCAGTGGACACAATTGACCAGCGATGATTTGGAATTGCCTTATGCAGAGGCAATTGTTAAGCACCAGGGGAGCTGGTATATAGGCACAGCAGGTGGGGTGTTTAAGTCGACCGATAATGGTCTTAACTGGTCATTAGTTAATAACAACTTGTATAGTGTATTTAACCGGTTACGTATTGAAGGAATGGCTAGTGTTGGTAATACCTTATTGGGAACCAATCGTTGGAATGGTATTGTACTGTCCACCGATGGCAGTTCGTGGAGTTTACCAACAAGCGGTTTGCCTGGTGACTATTACATGTCAGAGTTATTAGGTGTGGTTGGTTCTGATGTTATTGCACTTATTCAGGATAATAATACAAATGACTATTCATTGTATTATTCAACAGATGAAGGAACTACATGGACAGAAGGAGCGGATTTAGCATCTGCTAATAAGGATGTATATTTATATTCAGCCGATTCAAAGGTGTTTATTGTGCATGAAAATGCTTCAGGTAATGATGAGTTTATTGGAACAACAACCAATGGTCAGTCTGTTACGGCAGTTCCTTTTACAGATCCCTATCCTGGTACTTCTATCGAAAATATTGTCAAATCAGGCGACCATCTCATAGTGTTTGGGGAAAGCAGTATTTATCGTTATGACTTAATAAATGATGGTTGGACAAACCTGGGCGCTGCATGGACTAATGGAATAGCTTTTATTGCCGGAAGTGGAAATAATACCGATCAGCTTTATGCTACTATTTTAGAAGGTAATATGGCTATCGGGGCTTATACTTCTGATGATCACGGCGATTCATGGACAACTATATCTCCTCCTTTAACAACAGGGAAACCTTTTGCAATGGGCATTTACGCCGAAGGTGATGAATTCATGGCGTCATTTATCGATGATGGATTACATTATACATCTGATGCGGGCGCTAACATAGCACAACGTAACAATGGAGCTTTGGCAACCGATTTTGAATATATGGTAGTGAGTGGTGACAATATATTAACTTCCTTGTTTATTTCAGGCGTATATGCCTCATCTGATGATGGTGCTAACTGGAGTAAGTGGAACACTGGCTTACCAACAGGGGCATTGCAACATGTTAGTGGTTTCTTAAGTGATGGAACTTCATTATTTGCTAATTTCTATGATTTCCCTGATGAAGATCCTGATCCTAACAAAGTATTGAAGTCAATGAACGATGGTGCCAGCTGGAGTGAGCTTGCTTTCCCGGGAGGACAAGAGGATCTCGAATTGATTGGGGTTAATGGCAATGCTTTATATGCATATTCAACTACTGGTGGAGATAAATATTATACATCAGTTAACGGAGGTGATTCATGGACTGAGATAAGCGGGAATATTCCGTCTGATTTTATGGTTTCAAAAGTAACAGGTGATGGAACAACAGCTTATTTACTTGGCTTTGAAACCACATCAGGTAATAATCATTTGCGTGTATATGCTTCGACTGATAATGGAGCTACAGCATGGGCTTTGCGTATGGATGGAATAAATACAGGTAATTTAGATGAAATGAATACTGATGATGATATCCATATTGTAACACCAGCACCCGGTGTGGCATTTTTACATGTTCGCTATCAGAACTGGGATAATAAACTACTAAGGTGGAATACCAATACGTGGGAAGCTGCAACTGCTAACGGAATGAATAGTCTCGATTTTCAGTCGTTGGCATATAATGACGGAGTGATATATGCATCATCATGGAATACCGGGGTTTATCGTAGTGAGGATGCGGGTGAGACATTTACTGAAATGGATGGATTACCTGACGGATTAAACGCAGAGATTATTGATTTTAAGGGAGATGAAGTAATAATCTCTACACATCGGGGTATCTGGACTTACACAGAAACACCAACTTTTATCAACAAGTTCGGAGATAGTAATAAGATCCTCTATCCTAATCCAGCAAAAAGAATTGTATATATAGGAGTTGATGTGAATAAGGTAGATATTTACTCCCTAAGCGGACAACTGGTTAAATCAATTTATATGGATAGCAATCAGTTTAATATTGAAGAACTGGATAAAGGAATTTATCTGGTTGTAATCAGAAATGCTACAGATAAGCACACAGTGAAAATGATTAAACATTGATCTGGAATCAGAATCATTAATTAATTCAAATGCCCGATGCTGTATAGTGTCAGGCATTTATTTTCTCAAGCGTGTAATATTTACCAGGTATATTCCACTAATAACGACTAAACCACCGGCAATTTGCCAGCTGGTAAGTGCTTCGTTGAGGATAAAAAAAGCTGCTATGGCGGTAATGACCGGCTGTCCTAATAAAGTTGGGGATACAGTCGTGGCTTTTAAATGACCTTGTGAATAATTGATAAGAGTCCAGCCTCCAACATGTACACCGATGCCATAAATCAGCCAAATGATCCAGGTTGATTCGCTATAACCAGCAAATGAATATGATGGACTCAGAATAATGATACAAGCGACTGTAAAGGCTGCAGCAAATGTACTGAGCGATAAGTAAAGCAAGGTACTCATCATAGCACGCCCTTGTTGAGTAAACAAGTGGTAGATACCATAGAATACACCTGCCAATAAACTTACAATAATACCTGCAAAAAGACCATCAGCCATTTTAAAACTTCGCCAGGCCATTACAAATGTTCCAACAATGGCTATGCTTAATCCAATCCAAAAGCCTTTCTTTTGCCGCTCATTAAAGATGAGCAATGCTCCAAAACCAACCCAGACAGGAGCCATATTGGCCATCAAAGTGGGAATAGTAGCATTACTTAGTTCAATGCCCCACGACCAAAGTCCGGTGTCGATTCCAAAAGCAATACCTCCAAGAATTGGCATTAATATGGCTTTTGTTTTTAGATGCTTAACTTGTTTCCATTTGCTAAGAAAAGGAGCAAGAAGGACTATTGATGCAATACCAACCCGATAGAAAGCTGTTACCATTCCAGGGGCTTCAGCTGATTTAATCAATATGGCTGAAAAGCCAATAATAATTAATCCTCCGAATAGAGCGAAGTAAGCTTTATAATTTAATGACTTATCCTGCATGTTCCAATATAATTAGTGCGCAAAGATAGCTATGGTTTATGATTTTTGCTGCCAATATGTCGTTTTGTACCTCTGGGAATCTTTTTTGCACCTTTAGGAGGAGTAAGTGGCTGCCATTCTGTCGTTTTGTGGTTTCAGGAGGCACTATTATGTGTTTAGGAAGAGCTTTTATGAGTTTAAGATCGGCTTTGACTCGAAAAATCTTTGCTTTCGCCCCGTCAGGAAGCACTTTCGTATAACCGGAAGGTGCTTTTGTGCCTTTAGGCGATGCTTTTATATGATTAAGAAGTGCTTTGAAGGGATTAGAAACAGTTTTTGTGCCCTTGGGGATTGTTAGGTGAGTTTTTAATAGAGCGTGTCAACAGACCCTGGTAGTGTCTAGATACGCTAATTTCTTTTTTTGTAATTCTTAATAATGGAATAAGTATACAAGGCCAATGCGATCCAAATGGCAGAAAAGGCAACTTGCTTCTCTTTTGGAAATCCTTCACGATACATGAAAATGCCCAGAAGAAGCATAATGGTTGGCGCCACATATTGCATAAAACCAACGGATGTAAGTGAAATGCGTTTGGCACCAAGACCAAACCAATATAGTGGTAGTGTTGTTACTACACCAGCCATTATCAATAAAAAATCTGTTTGGATACTTTCCGTAAAGAGATGTCCACGACCGCTAACCATGCCCCAAATAATGTATGCTAATGCAAAGGGTGTTAGTACAAGTGTTTCAATAGCCAAAGACGGCATGGCTTCAACGCCACTCATTTTCTTTAGTAAACCATATAGTCCAAATGAAACTGCCAGGTAAATTGAAATCCACGGAAATTGACCATAGTCAACAGTTAGATAGGTAACGGCTCCGGCAGCCAATATTAGGGCCAGCAATTGTATTTTATTTAGCCGTTCTTTAAGGAATAGTATGCCTAAAGCAACATTGATCAGTGGCGTGATGTAATACCCTAAACTGGCTTCAATAATATGATTGATATTAACTGCATAAATATAAATACCCCAATTGCTTCCAACCAGTAACCCTGTAATCATCAATGTTCCCAGGGCTTTCTTATTCCTAAAGATGTAAGCGAGTTTTAATTGTTTTTTCCATGCAAGAAATACCAATACAAATATCAGCGACCAGAAGATGCGATGAGACAGTATTTCTTCTGCCGGCATATGATTCAGTAACTTCCAGTAGATGGGCAATAAACCCCAACAAAAAAAGGCTAAGAATGTATAAATGTAACCGCTGGTTTGTCCTTGATCTGTTGGCATAGGTAGATTATTTGCTGGGCAAAGATATACAATTAAGTCAGTTGTTAGATGTAAACTGTCAGGGGTTAATTAATAATTCAATGTGCAGTGAACTTACCTGTTTTTGATCGTTAGTTATCTATTTCTAAAAACCATAGCGTTCATTTAGTTTTTCCAGGTCAATGACATTATTGAGCCAAATGAAAAGTACGATGATCAATACGACAATAAAAACGAGTGTGCTAATCTTTTTTACAAGCAATAGCCTGTTCTCTCTAATTAATTTCAAGCGCAGAGCATCCAATTGCTCCTTACTCATCGTTTTTTCCTGTTTGGTGCGATGTCGGTAATTTTTAGCAATGCGTTTATTTAAGCCGGTAAAGAGCTTATCTCTTTTTTTTAGGAGATTGCGATTGTTGCGCAATGTTTGGATCATTGCTATTACATGACCTGCGTATGACATATTAAAGTTGTTAGATTATTGATGCGTTTATCTGTCGATTTGATTAATTAGTAATTTAAGGACAATACAAATTGTGAGGTCATAACTTAGGTTCAACGATCAAATACTATACAATTTGACAATTACTTCACTTAATCGCATACGACTGGTAATTCGGGATGCTTCGCAAGATGAAACAGTTCTTCTATTTGCGAGGCCAGTATCCGATCTTCCGATAATGGAGGTAAATTGTCAATGGCAAACCAATTGGCTTCCTCAATATCAAAATTACCACGTAGTTCACCACCGGTCATTTTACACAGAAACATTATTTTATAAACATACCAGGGCTGAGGTGGATGAGGATGGCAGCGTTTATCGTATATAGCCAATACACGTATAACCTCAGAAATCAATCCGGTTTCTTCCTCCACTTCTTTAACAATTACTTCGGAAGGACTGTGACCTATATCGGCCCATCCACCTGGTATCGACCAACGGCCATCCATCTTTTCCTTTGCCATAAGAATTTGATCATCGTCGTTCAATATTAAAGCGCGGACATCAACTTTAGGTGTTGGGTATTCTTTAGGAGGTAAATAGAACTTATCAAGGGCTTCAACAGGCTGTTGAGCAATGGCAGATATTAACTCCTGACTTAGATTAACCAATTCCTGGTTGCGTTCTACTTCATATCCATTTTGGGCGTATACCAAACCAGTTTCGGCCAGGGCCTTTATCTTTTTAAATGTGTTAAGGTAATCCATCAGTATTCAATTTATTCTAAATTAGGTTTTTTATTAGCATTAACAGTAACAATAGTACGCTAATATGCTAAGATATGATCGATCAATTTAGCTATTTTTCAAATTAACACTCTTTATAAGAGCAAATGGCTGAACTCTAATTTATTTATATACCTTTGCGCGGTATTTTAAAAGAAAGGTATTTGATATTTCTCTGAATTTTAGTCCTTCTCATTTGTTCTTCCGGAAGCCACTACATTTCAAATCTTCAATTCTCCTCTTTTTTAATAAGTAATGGATGCACAATGCATCTGGGTTTAATTTTTTTATAAGTGTTAAAGCATGAATATTTTTATTGCAGGTTTGACAGATAACATCTGGGATGAGGATTTGAAAGACCTTTTTGAAGAGTACGGACAGGTAACTTCCGCTAAAGTTATCAAGGATCGTGAAACAAGAAAATCACGAGGATTTGGTTTTGTTGAAATGCCGGATGATGCAGCAGCAAAGAAGGCTATCCATGAACTAGACAGAGCTGAATATGATGGCAAGATCATCAATATTAAAGAAGCAAGGCCAAAAGAAGGAGGCCGTCAGGGTGGTGGTAACCGCGGAGGTAACCGCAGAAGAAACTAAATGACGCTTTAATAAAGCAAATTAGCCCGAAACCTAATAGTTTCGGGCTAATTGCTTATATGGGGTTTAAATTTTTTACAATTCTTTTTTATGGAAAAAGCTGACTATTTGTTTAAGGTTTTCAGCTTGTGATGTAAGTTGTTCAGAACTTGCCGCCAATTCTTCACTCGAAGAAGCGTTCTGTTGGGTTATCTGGTTGAGTTGTTGCATGGCAGAGTTGACTTGCTCGGAACCTCTCAACTGTTCTGCGCTTGAAGCGGATATTTCTTCTACCAACTCTGAAGTTTTCTCTACCTCAGGGGCTACTTGATTCATTTGTGTGCCAACTTTATTACTTAAACCCAGGCTTTTGTACGTTAATTCTATTATTTCCTTGGCCGATACTCTGCTGTTTTCGGCCAGTTTTCGTACTTCGCTTGCTACCACTGCAAATCCTTTACCTTGTTCGCCGGCTCTTGCTGCTTCAACTGCTGCATTCAACGAAAGAATATTGGTTTGTTGAGCAATCTCGTTAATGACATTAATTTTTTCGACAATAATGTTGTTGGCGGCAACAGATTCATCAGTTGAGTTACTCATGTTCTGAATGTTCGTCAATACTTTTTGAGAAACATCACGTGTATTGGCGGCGTTTACATTGTTCTGTTCAATGTTACCCACCATCTCTTCCATTGTAGATGAAACCTCTTCAACTGAGGCAGCCTGTTCTGTTGCGGATCTTGATAGCTGTGATGAGGTGTCGCTTACATGGTGGCTGGCACCGGCAATATCTTCAGCTCCGCGAATGATATCACTAACAACATTGTCAATTTTCTCAATCATATTTTGCAAAGCCTTGGCAAGAGCACCTATCTCATCTTTTTGGCTAATATTAACCGTGGCTGATAGGTTACCACCAGCTAATTGTTCTGAAAATGAAACACATTCTGATAATGGTTGTGTAATGGAACGACTTACAAAGCGGATCACCAATATTAAAAGTGAAATAGCCAAAATAAAAATGAAGCTCATTATAAATATATTCTCTATCACCAAATTACTTAACTCAGACTTTAAGAAATTGATAACTACAAAGGCGTCAATTTGCTTGACGTATTGGAAATAAAATATTTTTTCCTCGCCGTCCCACTCATAACTCATGCTTCCTTCTTCATTTTTACTGGTCAAGATTTCTTTGAAGAAACTGGCTTGTGCAATATTGGTATCTTCTTCTGTTGGGTGAATTAACAGGTCGCCATTGGTATTAACAAGAAAGGGATAACCGGTATCGAGATATTTCTTGCTGTGAAATACGTCTTTGATGCCTGACATGTCCTTTTCTTTTATACCAACGTATAAAATTCCTTCAACTTTTCCTTCAATAATTAGAGGTTCGTAGGCCGTAAGATACCAGTCGTCAACAACAAAGGCACGTCCGTAATAGCTTTCACCCTGTAAGAGTTTTTTGGTAACTGGTGAATCATTTCCAATGAAAGTGTTTATGCCGCGTTCTCCATTCTTTTTTCTAACATTGGTAGAGATCCTTAAAAAACCTTGAGGAATCTTTTGAAATACGGTAGCGGTACCATTGATCATTTCACCAACTTCATCTACTAAATCATATTGATGCAATATTGACTTATTTCCATGTTTTAAGGCAGGGAGAGAGATTGTTATTTCTTCTCCGCTAATCTGGTTAGTAACCGCTAACTCTTTAAGATTATTGTTGTCAAGTGTAAACGATTGAAGTTGGGCTATTCGATTCATAATTTTGGCGCCAGAGTTTACAAAGTTCTGACGATCGCTTATCTGTACTTCTATCAGTCTTTTTAAATCTTGTGTTTGTGTGGTAGAAATGGATTCCATCTCTGAAGTAATAAGTTGGTACTGTTTGAAAGAAGAATAAGTACCAATAAGTAATATAGCCGCGATTACAATCGTACCTAGTATGTAGTTTAACCTGGCCCCGATTTTAATGTTGTTCACAATGTTTAAATTAATCATAATGCCTTCAAGTGAGATTATTTCATTCCTGTCTAATGTGGGATGTACCTATTGTATCTGGTTTAGAACAACCAATAATAGGGGTTTGGGGTAACGAATAATCTCCACGCATGTACAACTTGTTAGTTTCACATTTCATACAAATTGCAATCTTTCTAGTGAAGATGAGCCAGTATCATTTGTGTAATATTTGGCAATAATTGTAAGTACATTATTGATTAACTGCAATTAAGTAGCTTTTTATGCCTTAAGGATTTTTTTAATAAAATAACAAAGCCTGAGTTATTTCAACTCAGGCTTTGTTGTATATGTTGCCAAAAATTAAGCCTTTGACTTCAATATAAACTTATCGTATATAAATAATGCAACAACCGCACTAATAGCAATACCGGCATATAACATCCAAATCTTAGATGGATTGTAGTTCATCCAAAGGAAGTTGGTAAGTTCATTTTGATTCATATTCAATAATTCACCTGCCTTATTGAGGTAATCATTTTTTGTAAATGTCTCTGATACTTCAGGCATATCCAACCCTCGTTTAGCAATTTCTTTACTTAAAAGGTGAATTTTACCAGCTGCATTATCATACATTTTACCAGAAACAATACCAGCTAAAAAGTGTCCGGCTGCTATTGGTAAAAATGATGTTCCCATATAAAGTGCTTTTTTGTCAGCAGGTGCAATACTACCTACATATTCGGTAAATTTAGGACTACTTGCCATTTCACCTATGCTAAATATTAGAACACCCAGAACAACAAAGAAGCTATTCTGGAAAGTAAACATCATTCCTACACCAATCGCCAATACGAAAATACCACTCATCATAGCGTTCAGAGGTTTATAGCGCATAACGATGCCTGATATCCAGATTTGCAGAATAATAATAAAGAAGGCATCAAAACTAGTGATGGTGACAGCTGTTATGGTTCCTTGCGGTGTACCAATGCTTTCAGCTAACC
This sequence comes from Carboxylicivirga sp., assembly GCF_982718395.1. NCBI lineage: Bacteria > Pseudomonadati > Bacteroidota > Bacteroidia > Marinilabiliales > Marinilabiliaceae > Carboxylicivirga > Carboxylicivirga sp. Next base: position 6,892 of record NZ_CEXQWX010000090.1, on the reverse strand, counting down.
AAGGCCAAACTGTGTGGATAGCATTGTATAGATTTGATGTGTCCACCCAATCCGTTACAAAAACAGGGAATGAATAATACAATTGATTAAAAGCGGTCCAGAAAGCAACCATTATCAAAAGAAACAGAACAAATTTGAAATTACTTAATGCAATACCAATATTTCTTAAGGATTGTATAAATACCTGGCTTAAGGGTTCTTGTTTTTCACTGGATTTTCTGCCTGGTTCTTTAAAGAAAAAGAATACAAAAATGTAATTAATGGAAATGGTGATCATCGAAATATAAAATACCCACTCCCAACTCTTTTGGTAAATTGCTCCTGCAATGAAAGGACCAATAAAGCCACCAATATTAATCATCATATAAAAGATGCCAAATCCAATAGATGAGCTCTCAGAGGTGGTTGTTTTGGAGATCATTGCAGAAATAATAGGCTTGAATAAGGCCCCGGCAACAGCAAGGTAAATATAAGCCACAAATACTAACGTAAAAGAATTAAATGCACCAACGAGCCAATAGCCTGATATATACATGGCATATGAAAGGATTAACATTTTCTTGTATCCAATTCGGTCGGCAATTGCTCCGGTAAACAAGGGTAATAAATACAGCAGCATGGAACCTGTACCCATGATGATTCCCTTTTCTCCATCCGAAAAGCCTAATGCACCGGTATCGGTTGATGTTACAAGGTAGAGGGCAAAAATATTGTAAAATCCATACCATGCCCATCTTTCAAATAGTTCCATGGTATTGGATACCCAAAATACCTTTGGAAAGCCTTTAATTGTCTTAAATATTCCTGACATATCAATATTGTTGGTTTATGTTTTTCAGAATCGGCTAAAATAGTTTCTTTAGTGTATAAACCAAATGTATTTAGTCATCTTCTGTGTTAAAAGCTGTTCTTTGAGATGCCAGATAGATAGTTGTAAATATAAGTTTGACACGTTGTTCCATCTCCGAATAATCGATCTTATCAGGTGTGTCGCTTGGTTTGTGGTAATCTTCGTGGAGACCACTAAAAAAGCCCATTACAGGTATATTTATCCGATGAAACGCATAATGGTCGGACAATCTAAGGAAGTTTCCAAAACCTTGCGATTTGTTGTAGTTGTATTGAATTGTCAGTGGCTCTGTCATGTTGTTGGCAACATGCAGCAATGAATCAAATTCTGGGTAATGGTTATTGCCAATGGTATAGATATACTTGCTTTTGTGTGTGGAATCGATACGTCCAATCATATCAATGTTCACGTTGGCTTTGATATCAAATTGATGTTCTTCGGGGTGACCTGCAAAATAAAATGCTCCTAATAATCCTTTCTCTTCACCAGAGGTTGTTAAAAAAATGAGGTTTCTATCCAGTTTACCCTTTAGCGGAGCAAAAGCCCTGGCAAGTTCGATTACAGCGGCAGTACCGCTTGCATTGTCATCAGCTCCTACACAAATACCGTCGTAACGCTCTCCTATATGGTCGTAATGAGCTGTGATGACCACAGCCTCATTTGTATAGCCTTTGCCCGGAATGTATGAAGCAACATTATATGCCTTAGCCTTTTCAATAATGAGCGGGCATTTAAGGGATATTTTTGGGGTTGGTAATTTTCTAATCTGTTTTGCTATATTTAATTGCTTTAAGCTATCAATTGGCAGGCCAAAGAATGATTCAGTCATATTCTGATTAGCTGCAAATGCTTTAATGGCTGTATTAGCAAAAACAGGTTGTTTTATACCAACAGATGTGCTTTGATGCGATGCATACAGCCGTTGTGAAATGTTTGAGAATGCCATAGAATCAGAGTGGTGAGCGAAAATAATCGCTTCAACACCTTTCTGTTTTACTTTACTGGCTACCCGATACCACCTTTGTAGATTATCTACCAAAGCAAAAGCCACTTTCTTTTTTAGTTTAAGTTTGTCTATGATTGAATCCGAACCATTTCCAATGAATACGCATTCAGTACTAATGATATCATCAATGGGGGTAGAACTAAGATATACCAGATCGTTATAAGGTTCAATGTTGTTATTAGCAATGCTAAATTCAAAATCACCCCAATACCAATTCCACAGACCAATGTTCTGAAGATAGGTTGAGTCGTTGTAAGGTTTCAATCCGTTAGATTGAAACTGTTCAACAATGTATCTGGCTGCTTTATGCTCCCCTTCTGTTCCGGTATCTCGTCCTTTCAAGGAATCTGAAGCCAGTACATATACATGAGTTTTAAGGTTTTGTTCTGATATAGAATTCAGATACTTCTTTTTAAATTTTGGAGTTTGAGAATATGATAAAGGAAGGAATAAAAGCGCCAGAATAATGATAAAAACTGTTCTCATATTTCATAAGGTTAACGGATGAAGTACATAAATATAGTTTTTTTTAGACGCTTAACACAAAAAAAGCCGGCGTTTTCGGCCAGCTAATTTGTTATTCCCTGGTGATTATTAAAATCGTTTGCCAATGGTTATTCCAAACCCATAAGCACTATATTCCTCTTTGAAATCATAACTAAACATTGGGGTTAACTCCCAACCTTTTTCAATTGCAACTTCATATTCAATGCCCATTTTTAGTACAAAAAAGCTTTTGGTATCCTTGTGATTGTTGAATTCCCACTCAATACCGGGGCCCGCAATTACACCAATACGACGGGTCGGCTTGAATTTCCCGACAGCTGCAATTACTACTACATTGTTACGTTCCAGTTCATCATGATCGCTTGTTTTAATATAGTACTGGTCAAGTTCAATATCACCTATCAAACCAAGTTCCCATTGCTTGTTTAATGAATAATAATAGTCTAGCCCAATGGTTGGTACCCATTTGCCAGTACTTTCTTCATGAGTTTCATGCTCATAAAAAGCAGAAGGAATGTGTGTAAACCCTGTGTACAACGAAAGCTTGTGTTTGCCATGCGCTGAATGTTGTTCAGAATGATTGGCTGTTGTTGCAATGTGCTCCGTGTTGTCATGATGTTGAGCCAATGTGCCCAACGAAAGCATTGAAAATGCTAAAATGAATAATTGTTTCATTTTAAAATAATTAATTAGATATGTTCAAATGCAGGGAGGGAGCAGGGTAATTGCTTAATATTTATTTCCGAATAACACGCCATTAATAAGACCATTAAGTAGGGCACTTCCGATGTCATCGACGCCATGAGGATTAAAGCTATCGCGTCTTTGATTAGCGCCCGTATAATTAATGATGCCAGCAGGGTAATGGGCTTTATATGGCATCAGGTGTATACTTTTGTCATTGGTAACAGCGTATTGTTCGTACATTCCAACCTGATTAAAAATATAGATTGGACGATTTTCTTCATTAATCTCTTTTGAGTTAATGTTCAATTTGATTGGATTGTGTTCCAGTTTCAGGCTTAAACTTAACTGGGTAGTTTGTTCGAGAGAATCTTTAACTATGCTACATTGAGCATTTGCTAATGTAGCAAATGCTAATAAGAATGCTATAATCAGATAAGTTTTGTAACTATTCATAACCTGGGTTGTCAGATTTTTGACAAAGTTACATAATACCTGCCTTATTAGGTTAAGATTTGTTACCAAATATTGAGTTGTAATCAATATAGTACAGAATTTTAAAAGAAAGTGTATTAATCTGTGGACTTTCTCTTAGAATCTTCAGGTTATCGTTATAACTATTGACAACATTGTCATCCGAGTTGAAAATAGAATTTTTCCAACCCAAGGTCATCTCTGAGCCTGGTGCGAATACCCACCTGAGGACTAAATCAACATTAAAGGCATTGAAGTTATTGTCATGATTTTCATCGTATTCTTCATCAGGCAATAGACTGCCATCATCTTGCAACAAATAGAAAGATTTGTTTTCAACACTTGACCAATAGTGCCGTCCACGAACACGAAGGCTGAGTTTATTATTAAAAGTATATGCCATTTCCAGAACATTCTCAATGGTAGCAAGATCGCGTCTGGAAAAATGAATAGTATCTTGTGCATCATTTTTACTTACATAGCCATAATCATTGTTCTCACCATCGTAATTTGCTTCAAAATTGAAAACCAGCTTTTGTCCTGCCTGCCAGTTAATACCGCAGCCAGCCCAGTTACCATCTTGATTTCTCTCTGGGCGTGCATAACCGCCAAAGTAAATGTAAGCACTTAACTTCTTAGTCCAGTCACTGTGAAAAAAAGTGCGATAAATGTATCCTTCCGGCTTATAAAAGAATCGGCCATCAACCCGAGGTTCGTCATAATTGTATTCATCTGACATGTAGGCACCAAATAATTCAAAGCCGTAATTATTCATAAATTGCCATTCAGTGTAAAGTTCTACCCGCTTATCTTTAACCTCAAAGGGCTCCATTGCCATATCGTGCTTAAATTCCAGTTCGGTAAACATTTGCCTGAATATACCAAAAGGTTCAACCTGACGGTACCTTATAAATGCATCGGTATCAAAAAGGTTATTACGTCTTAAGTAACCCATATCATTAGGGTTGTAATCATTAGAGTACGCCTCTTGAGATACTCCATATTGCCACTTACCGCCATTTTTAGCAAGTTCAACCTCGGTAAACCATCCGGTTTCTTTCTCATCGGCTCCTCGGTGACTTATTCCTCCTTTTCCGGTTATGGCATAATTCAGACTTTTATCCCGAAACTGAAACTCTGTTGCTGTAACGTTCGCCATAAATGGATTATCATACATCATCATGTTGGTATTGATCAAGCTGATATATGAGTTGTTTTTTAGAGATTGATCAATAACTGAAACATTATAATTTGTAAATGGCTGTATTAAAACATCTCTTCTGTTTCCAGTGATGGTATCTTCCAATGTAGCATGAGAGTTAAGTGACATAGCGTTTAAGAAACCAATAGCCATTCCGTTTTTATTACGGCCGGAAATTTTTGTAGCATTCACTAATTGTGTTTCAGATGGACGCTCATGGATAATTTCATCTTCTCCAAGAGCATCATCAGCATCATCACCAAATTTTGGGCGGCCACCAACGCGTCGGGAGTAAAAGATATCTGCCCGATCAAATAATTCCATTCCTTCGGTGAAGAACTGGCGCCGTTCGTCGTAATAGATCTCATAAGGTGACAAATTAAGTTGCCTGTCGTCTGATTGAATCTGGCCAAAATCAGGAATCAACATCATATCCAACGTGAAACTTTCACTGATACCGTATTTTAAATCAAGCCCGCCTTTATAGATGAAATCTGTTTCGCCAATATTTTCATTGTGTTCTAAATAGGTTGCCAAATAAGGAGTAAAAGATAAGCGGGTAGGAGGTTTAATATTTTTAATGCCGGTAAGTTCACCTTGTTGATGAATAAAGCCGGAGATATTTCGATCGATAAAACTCCATGAGTTGTTTGAGTTATATCGACGGATATTTCTAAACATGTTCAGCCCCCAAGTATGAATTTCTTTTTCAGGAAATCGCAAGGCCGAGTAAGGGATTCTCATTTCAATCACCCAACCTTCATCAGTAATTTTGGTATTGCTTTCCCAAACAGCATCCCAATTAGAATCCTCTCTGTCTCTGTCACTTTTTATGGCTTTTATATCAGTTTGCACACCAGCAGGTGTTATAAAGAATCCATACGAGAGTTGGCCTTCATTATATGGATCGAAATAAACTCCAAAATAATCAGACATTCCTATGTTATCTCTTTCTGTCAGGTAATTATAAATGCTATCGGGTGATTCATCGTATAACATTGCACCTATATAAACTGCAGTTTGGTCGTAAAAGAAATAAGCCTTAGTTTTTTGCATGGCCGGACGACCATTGTAGGGTTCCAATTGTAAAAAATCGGTTGCAGGAGTGGCATTGATATATGCTGCTTCATTCAATACTCCATCAATCTTTAAAGGTTCATCAAGGTATTTTACCGGAACGCTTTTTTTTTGAGCAAAAATAAATTGGTTTAAAGTTAAGATCAGAAGAAATAGTTTAATTCTCATTGAATCTGGACGATTAAAAGTTAGCGTGTGACAATCAAAGAATAAAAGTATCAAAAAATAAGTGACTGAGAGGTTAATGGCTTGTTAATTATTTATTGGAACTAACAGACAATTTAATGACACTTAGATTGTTAATTACATTTAATACAATCCATTATTGACTAAGTGTTTTTATTATCTTTGTGCTTTTGTAAATCAAAACATGTATAATAGCGTCTATTAAAGACAATAAATAAAGCACTTACCATGAATTTTGTAGAGGAATTAAGATGGCGTGGCATGATTCACGATGTAATGCCTGGAACAGATGAACAACTTGAAAAAGAAATGACATCGGCTTATGTGGGTATCGATCCAACAGCTGATTCATTGCATATTGGCCATTTGGTAGGTGTTATGATGTTAAAGCATTTTCAGGCGTGCGGGCACAAGCCATTGGTTTTAGTTGGAGGTGCAACCGGAATGATTGGCGATCCTTCTGGGAAATCTCAAGAACGTAATTTACTGGATGAAGCTGCTTTGCGTCACAACCAGAATTGTTTGAAAAAGCAATTGGCTTTGTTTCTTGATTTTGATTCATCATTACCGAACGGTGCCGAAATGGTAAATAACTATGACTGGATGAAAGATTACTCATTCCTGGAGTTCATCCGTGATATAGGAAAGCACATCACCGTGAATTATATGATGGCTAAAGATTCAGTTAAAAAACGTCTGGGAGAAGAGTCTCGTGTTGGGATGTCATTCACAGAGTTTACTTATCAATTGGTTCAAGGTTTTGATTTTCTGCACTTATACCGAGAGAAGAACTGTAAATTGCAGATGGGGGGATCTGATCAGTGGGGAAATATTACTACAGGTACTGAATTAATTCGTCGTAAGGAACGTGGTGAAGCTTTTGCCATGACTTGCCCATTGATCACTA